>CALHRD010000019.1 GCA_938038385.1 uncultured Burkholderiales bacterium | reverse complement strand
CATCTCGGCGACGAGGAGCGGGCACGCGCGCAGATGCGTCGCAATATCGATGCCTGGTGGCCGCTGATCGAGGCCGGCGCCGAGGCCATCGTGGTCACGGCGAGCGGTTGCGGCCTGATGATCAAGGACTATGGCAGCCTGCTCGCCGACGACCCGGCCTATGCCGAGCGCGCCGCGCGCGTGAGCGCCATGACACGCGACCTGGTCGAGGTGCTGGAGAGGGAGGACCTGACGCGGCTCGACGTGCAGGGGAGGGGGCAGCGCCTGGCCTTCCATGCCCCCTGCACCCTGCAGCACGGACAGCGGCTGGCCGGCCGGGTCGAGGCCGTCCTGCTTGGGTTGGGTTTCCAGCTCACGCCTGTGCAGGACGCCCACCTGTGCTGCGGCTCGGCCGGCGCCTATTCGCTGCTGCAGCCGGAGCTCGCGCGGCGGCTGCGCGACGACAAGCTCGCCGCCCTGCAGGCGGGCGCGCCTGAACTGATCGCCACTGCCAACATCGGCTGCCAGCTCCACCTCGCCGGCGGCAGCGACCTGCCGGTGCGGCACTGGGTCGAACTGATCGATGCGGTGATGGGGTAGGCAGCGGCGGGGGGTAGGCTCACGCCATGCGCCTGTGGTGGGTGCATCCTCGAACGGTCGTCACCCCCGGAGGTTTCCGTCTCAAAGCCCTACACACCCGATCTGCTGATGGATGCGGCGACCGCGCCCCGGCCGGCGCGCACCGCCCCCATGCCCGACGGGCTGGACCGGCGCAATCGGGTGTGTCTGGGCATCCTGGTCGCCGGCAGCGATCCGATCGACCAGTTCCTCGCCCGTCAGCCCGACATCCTGCAAGGGCGCGTCTTTCGACCGGACTCGCCTTCATCGCCGGCACCTGGCGGATCAGCTCATCGAGCCCCACATGCGCGGGCAGGACGACGTCCATCGTCTCGGGCAGGGGATTGGGTCTGATGGCGACATTATTTCCACGTTCTTGGGCGAGTTGATATCGTCGCGAGCTTGTCCACAGCGGGCCACAAGCCATCACGGCGTATGCAAACCACGACCCCGACCCGCCCGCCCCACCCCGGCTTTTGGCAGACCTTCCGCTATTGGCTCAAGCTCGGCTTCATCAGCTTCGGCGGTCCGGCCGGCCAGATCGCGATGATGCACCAGGAGCTGGTGGAGAAGCGCCGCTGGATCTCAGAGCGCCGTTTCCTGCACGCCCTCAATTACTGCATGCTGTTGCCCGGCCCCGAGGCCCAGCAGTTGGCCATCTACATCGGCTGGCTGCTGCACCGCAGCCTGGGTGGCATCGTCGCCGGGACGCTGTTCGTCCTGCCCTCGTTCCTCATCCTGGCAGCCTTGACTTGGGTCTACCTGGCCTTCGGCGACGTCACCTTCGTGCAGGGGGTGTTCAACGGCATCAAGCCGGCCGTGGTGGCCATCGTCGTATTCGCCGCCTGGCGCATCGGTACCCGGGCGCTCAAGAACCGTGTCCTGTGGGCGCTGGCCGCCACCGCCTTCCTTGCCATCTTCGCCTTCGACGTGCCCTTCCCCTACATCGTCCTGGGCGCCGGCCTGCTCGGCTACGTGGGCGGTCGCCTGTTACCCGAGAAGTTCCAGGTGGGCGGCGGCCATGGTGCTGCAGACAAGGACTACGGCCCGGCCCTGATCGACGATGACACCCCGCGTCCGCCGCATACCCGTTTCCGCCCGGCTCGCCTGGCAGCCCTGCTGGTCCTGTTCCTGGCGGTGTGGGCGGCGGCCATGGCCGCGCTCACCGACCCGGTGCTGCGCGACATGGGCGCCTTCTTCACCAAGGCGGCCCTGGTCACCTTCGGTGGCGCCTATGCAGTGCTGCCTTATGTCTACCAGGGCGGTGTGGAGACCTACGGCTGGTTGACCGGCCCGCAGATGATCGACGGTCTGGCCCTGGGCGAGACGACGCCGGGGCCGCTGATCATGGTCGTGGCCTTCGTCGGTTTCGTAGGCGCCTGGAGCAAGGCGATCTTCGGGCCGGATCTACTCGTGCTGGCCGGTCTCGCCGGTGCCGGGGTGGCGACCTTCTTCACCTTCCTACCTTCCTTTCTGTTCATCCTCGCCGGGGCCCCGCTGGTCGAGTCGACGCATGGCGACCTCAAGTTCACCGCGCCGCTGACCGGCATCACGGCCGCCGTGGTGGGGGTGATCCTCAACCTTGCACTGTTCTTCGGCTGGCACGTGTTGTGGCCAGAGGCCAGCGCGGCAGATCCCTTCACGGGCCGCTTCGAGTGGGTCTATGCCCTGATTTCGGTGGCCGCCTTTCTTGCCCTGTGGAAATACAAACAGGACATCCTGCGGGTGATCGGTGCCTGTGCCGTCATCGGTCTCGTCCACACCTACCTGGCATGACACGGCTGCCCTGACCCGGCATCGATCACGCGCTCCTCGGGGAGGCAACCCGAAGGTCGGGAATTTGTTCATGAGGTGGCCTGTCTACGTCTCATTGACGCACGAGTGTGCCGTCGAGCCACCCCCCTTGAGTGAGATCATGATCACGCCCCGCCTATTGCAACGCCTGCTCCTGACCCTGGGCCTGGGCTTGATGGTCAGCGCCTGTGCCCGTGAAAATCCGGCCGCCGCCAAGGTAGTCAGCCTCGATGCCGGCCAGCAGCGCGAAACCATCGTCCTGGGCATGGGCTGCTTCTGGGGGGCGGAGAAGCGCATGTCCGAACTGCCCGGTGTGCTGGATGTGGAAGCGGGTTATGCCAACGGCGAGGTCGCCGGCAGCTATGCGGCGATTCTGGCCCAGGAGCGGGCTCTGCGCGCCGGCCGAAGCCAAAAGCGCAATCACGCGGAGGTGGTGAAGGTGACCTTCGACCCCACCCGCACCACCCTCGAGGCGGTGCTGATCGGCTTCTGGGAGAACCACGACCCGACCCAGGGCGACCGCCAGGGCAACGACATCGGCAGCAACTACCGCAGCGCCATCTACTACCTCGACGAGGCGCAGGCCGCGGTGGCGCGCGCCACCCGCGATGTCTATCAAGAGGCCCTGAGACGGGCCGGCCATGGGCCCATCACCACCGAGATCGCCCCGCTCCGGGCCTACTACCCGGCCGAGGACTACCACCAGGACTATCTCCGGAAGAACCCTGACGGCTATTGCGGCCTGGGCGGCACGAAGGTCAAGTACCCCGGTTCCAGGTCGACGGCGACTGCTGCCCCGGCTGCGCCCCGGCTCGACGCCAAGACATTGCAGCATGACCGGCAGCTCGTGGTGTTCGAGGCCGAGGACTGCGCCTTCTGCAAGCAGTTCAAGGCCGAGGTTCTGGACCAGTGGAAGTCCCCGGTGCCGGTGGTGCGCACCCTGAACCCCAATCCCCCCGCCGGCTGGCAACTGGAGAAGCCCTTGTTCGCCACGCCCACCATCGTGCTGTTCGAGAACGGCCGCGAGGTCTCCCGCTACACCGGCTACAACGGCGACCAGACCCGCTTCTGGAAGTGGCTGGGCTTTCGGCTGCTCACCCCCGAGCAGCGCAGGATCGCCTTCGAATCGGGCACGGAGCGCCCGTTCACCGGCTCGCATCTGGACGAGAAACGCCCCGGCACCTTCGTCGACCCCATCACCGGCGCGCCGCTGTTTCGCAGCGACACGAAATTCGACAGCGGAACCGGTTGGCCGAGTTTCTTCAACCCCCTGCCGGGGGCGCTCACCTATCATGAGGACACGAGCCACGGCATGCGGCGCGTGGAAGTGAGGAGCGCAAGCTCCGGCATCCACCTGGGCCACGTCTTCGACGACGGTCCGCCGCCCACCGGCAAGCGCTACTGCATCAACGGCAACGTGCTCAAGTTCGTGCCCGACCCGGGACACTGAGCCCGGGGCGGACAGGGCCCGCAACCGGGCGCGGCGAGGGATGACCGGGCTGCCTTACCCTGGCGGCGATGTCACAACGCCAGGATGATCAGGGCGGCCAGCAGCGCGACGCCTCCGGCGGCGGTGGCCATGGTGAGGGTCTTCACTGTGCGCTGCAGCCGCTCCACCTCGGCCTGCCAGCGAACGTGCCAGTCGTCGGTGAGGCGCTGGGCAAGCCGCGCCTCCAGGCCCTGATCCATCGCCACAGCCGGCTGGGTGTCGGCGGCAGGCTCTGTCATCACAGGCCCGGTCTCGACAACAGCCGACTGTGTGTCCGGCTCGGCAGGCGCTATCGCCTGGGCGCTCTCTGGACCCGGAATAGCCGATTGCAGCGCCGCAGCGCGCTCTGCCCACAACTGGCCGAAGCGCTCTTCCAGCAATGCGCCCAGCCCCTCGCTCTGGGCTGAAAGCGCCGACTGCAGTGTGTCCTGGGACTGGCCGAGTGCCTGCAGCTTGCCGCGCAGGCGATCCAGTTCGGCCTCGATCGGCTCCAGTTCATCCCGCATCAGCTCATTGAGCCGCCCGCTCAAGGTGGTCTCCAGGGAGGCCTGCAGCGTCGCCTGATCCATCTCGGGGCGTGGCCCTGCGGCTTCCAGGTTCGCCAGCCGCTGCTCGATGGTTCCCAGGCGCTGGCTGTGCGTCTCGGCCAGGGTTTCCGAGGCAGACACCCGCGCTTGCAGCGCTTCGGACAGGGCCTCGATCCGGCCCGCCAGATCGTGGAAGACCGGCTCGTTTAGGGCATGCAGGTCATCCAGCCTGTGCAGCAGTTCCTGCCGCAACGCGTCCAACCCGGCCGCCTGACGCTCGGCCCCTTCCCTGAGTGCGGCAAAGCTGGGTCCGACACGTCGCTCCACGGCCTCGATCCATGCCTCGGTCGGCGTGCTCGTGCCCTGCGCTGCGGACTCCAGGGCAAGGAGCCGTGTTTCCAGGGCCTGCAACGATTGCCGAAGCGCCTCGGACTCCGCCGCGATCCGGGCGACGTCGGCCAGGCCGGCCATGGTTTGGTCAAGTCGTTGTTCCAGCCGGTCGCTCCATGCCCTGTGGAGCTGACGCTCGTTCTCGAATTCCGCCTCCAGCCTCGTCCTGAACTCGTCCAGCCAGTCGTCGTGCAGCTTCTCGATGGCCCGCCGGATACCGGACTCGATCATGGCCTGTACCGCCGTTTGATCGGGATGCGCTGTCGCGCCTGTCTGCACCACCGGCTGGGCAGCGGTAGGCGTTGCTTCCCCGGTGGTCGTGGCGGCAAGGGTCTGCGGCAGCGAGGCCAGGATCCTTTCGATCGCATCGTTCGCGGGAGGTTTTGCGATGGCGTCGAGGGCCCCGATGGCGCGCGCGTCGCGGACAAACGCCGCATCGTCCGAACCGCTGATGATGATGACCGGGATGTCGCGGGTAGCGGGTACCGCCTTGATGTGCCGGGTTGCTTCGAAGCCGTCCAGGTCCGGCATCATGTGATCCATGAAGATCACGTCCGGCCGGTGCCGCTCGAGATAGTTCAGGGCCTCCAACCCGGACTCGGCCAGATCCACGCCGACGCCGAACGCCTCCAGTTTCCTCTGCATGGTCAGACGCCCCACCTTGGAATCGTCCACGACCAACGCCTTCATGTTGCGCATAGCCTTTCGCCCTCAGCTCATTGGATGCCCGCATTAACGGCTATAGTGGCGTCAGGACTTAGAGCATCAACAAAGTCCGGCCCAGCATGGGTCGGAAAAGAAAACAGCCAGCGACACTGCTGCCGGTGGCTGTTCGGGTTGCGCGGCGAAGGCTTACTTGTTGACTGGCGAGGCTGGGTCGAACAGGTAGGCCATGACGTCGGCGATCTGCTGCTGGGTCAACACACCCTTCACGCCGATCCGGGGCATGTTGGTGCAGGCGAAGTAGGCGTGGGCGTTGTAGATCACCTCGTAGGTGTACTTCAGCATCTCGGGACTCGCGCCACGGATCTTGCCGTAACCGGTGAGGCTGGGACCCAGGTTGCCGCCGGTGCGGTCGGTGGCGAGCTGGTGGCAGTTGTAGCAGTTGCCACCGGCGGGGCCGCGACTGTGGTCGTCGACGTTGTGTGCGGTGCGGAAACCGAAGCCGGACCAGGCGATTTCACGGCCTTTTTTCCAATCGCCCAACTTGATGCCGCCTTCCGGGTACTTGATCGTGGCCATGGCCATGGCGGTCACCTTCTCGGCGGTCTTGTCGTCGATCTCCTTGCCCGAGCGGGCGACCTCCGAGCAGATCTTCTGGATTTCGTCCTGGACCAGGCGGTCTTTGCCGGTGGTGCCCTCCTGGGTGGGCTGGGCGAGGTCGTAGCTGCCGGATTGGAACACCAGGTATTCGGCCAGTTCGACCGGCGACATCTTGGTGTAGTCGGCTTTGGCTGCCGGGGCGGCGGTCGCTTGCGGCTTCTCGCCACCGGTGGCCGTGCAGCCGGCGGCGAGCAGCATCAGGGAGGCGGTGGCCGCAACCACGGCCGCGATAGGGGTCTTCTTGAACATGTATCGGTTCTCCTCGAGGTTCGTCATCGGCTGGTCAGCGCTTCAGGTCGGGCAGGATGGCGGGCTGGCCGCGGGCGGCATCCGTCCAGAAGGAGATGAAGGCGATCTGCACGTCGGAGTCGGGTTTGATGTTGGGATAGCGCATCTGCCACAGGCACTCGAGCACCCGATGCTGACTGCTGCGCACGTTCTCCTGGCTGGTGCGGTGGGCGGGCCAGGAGATCGCCTTGGTCCATTCCTCCGGGATCATGACGTTGGGCAGGTAGGAGGCGCGGATGCGGCCGCCGGTCTGTTTGTGGCAGGTGGCACAGTTGAAGTCCATGGTGCCGGAGCGGCGGTAGAACAGGACCTCGCCGGCATCACGCATCGCTTTCTCCATGGGATGACTCATGGACGGGTTCCAGGCCATGCCACTCGACTGGTAGGCGATGTAGCTCATCAGTTTGATCACGTCCGTGTTGTTGCCGTGGCGCTGTTTGACCTGCGGATCGTCGTTGCCGTAGCCTTGGAGGGTCTTCATGCAATGCACCAGGCGGGACTCCAGATCCATGACCCTGCCGGTGTCGGCGAAGTAGCGCGGCATTTCCACATAGGCGCCCTTCAGCACACCGGGGCCCTTACCGAAATCGCACTGCTCCAGCGTCGCGTTCTTGGGACCGCGCTTCTGCTTCCAAAGCTTCTCGCCCTCCTCGATCACCTCATAGGCCGGGTTGTCCGGCATCATCATGCGGTTCTGCGGGCTCTGGGTCAGGTATTGGGATTTGGTTTTGGCCGCCAGCTCGTCGAGGATGTCCTCGGGCGCCTTGCCGGTGCTGGCGCTGGTGGTGCCCGCCAGGGCCAGCGCGAGGGGTAGCGCACACAGGGCTTTCTTGATCATGCGTCATCTCCTTGGTAATGAAACTTGGTTGCAATGACTGGGTTCTTACCGTTGACCCCGGATCGGCGAGATCCCGACGGACTAAACGGGACTGCGGGCGATCAAGGCCGGCAAACGATCGGGTAAGGCCTCGTATGGTATAACAGGCGTGCGCGCAGGCGTCATAGGTCATGACTACCAGCCGACGAGACGCTGATCGACTATTCCCTTGTCACCGCGGGCGAGCTTTTCCGACGCAGCGCCGACCCCATCAGGGGATACCCTTGGGCGGGCCGATTTCTCAGGGCTTACGGGCCTGTCAAGCGGAAGTTATATCCACAGTCATCAGCGCTTAATCAAATCCCATGGCTATCCATCTGAGGATGCAAGAAATTTTTGTAAGTGACTGAAATATATATGCATATCCAATCGCTCAAAAAATAGCCGTCCTGGACTTAGTGGTTTAGATACGGGGGGTTGGCGATCATGGGCATGAGTTGTACACAAAGTTATCCACACATTTTGTGGACTTCTCGTCGGTACCGTCAGTCTTATCGTCTGGATGGTTGCAATCGGCACGGGTTTTTCTGCAGCCTGGTTGAGGGTATAGTTCACGCTTTCCCCGACGGCGGCGCAAGCCGCCGTGTGTATTTCTTCGATGGGGCCAGTGGAATATGACGGATTACTTGATGCAGACCTACGCCCGCCAGGAGATTGCCTTCGTCCGCGGTGAAGGGGTCTGGCTCTACGATGCCAACGGAGCGCGTTACCTGGACGCGCTGGCTGGGGTGGCGGTGAATGGTTTGGGCCATGCCCACCCTGCATTGGTCCAGGCCCTGTGCGAGCAGGCCGGACGCCTGATCCATACCTCCAACCTCTACCGCATCCCTGAGCAGGAACGGCTGGCCGAACGCCTGTGCACCCTGTCCGGTCTGGAACGCGCCTTCTTCTGCAACTCCGGTGCCGAGGCCAACGAGGCCGCGATCAAGCTGGCGCGGCTCCACGGTCACCAGCAGGGGATCGAAAACCCCGCCATCGTGGTGATGGAGCGCAGTTTCCATGGCCGCACCCTGGCCACGTTGTCTGCGACCGGCAGCCGAAAGGTGCAGGCCGGTTTCGAGCCCCTGGTGACCGGGTTTGTCCGTGTCCCCTTCGGTGATGCGGAGGCAGTGGCCCGGCTGGCCGAGCAGCACAACAATATCGTCGCCGTCCTGGTCGAACCCTACCAGGGCGAGGGGGGGGTCAACGTGCCCCAGGCCGATTACTTGTCCAAACTGCGTCGAATCTGCGACGGCAAGGGCTGGCTTTTGATGCTGGACGAGGTACAGAGCGGCATCGGCCGAACCGGCAAGTGGTTTGCCTTCCAGCACTCGGATGTGCTGCCCGACGTGATGACTCTAGCCAAGGGACTGGGTTCCGGTGTGCCCATCGGGGCCTGTCTGGCGCGCGGTATCGCGGCGCAGGTCTATACCCCCGGCAAGCACGGTTCCACCTTCGGCGGCAATCCCCTGGCCTGTACGGCGGCCCTGACCACCCTGCAGGTCATCGAACAAGACGATTTGCTCGCCAACGCCGCGGAGATGGGGGCCTTCATCCGCCAAGACTTGGCGGAGCGTCTGCGTGGTGTCAGCGGTATCCAAGACATCAGAGGTCAGGGGCTGATGATCGGCATCGAACTGGATCGGCCGTGTGGCGGCTTGGTCAAGCAGGCCTTGGCCCAGCGGTTGCTGATCAACGTGACCGCAGACAGCGTCGTGCGTCTGCTTCCGCCCCTCATTCTGGGACAGGACGAGGCGGCGCTGTTGACCCGGCAGCTGGCCGAGCTGATCCGGCAACATCAAGGCTCGAGCGCCCCATGACCGTGCGGCATTTTTTGCAATTCAAGGACCTGCGGCGGGACGAGTTCGAATACCTGTTCGATCGAACCCGCATCATCAAGGCGAGGTTCAAGGCCTATCAGCCCTACCACCCGCTGGTGGATCGGACGCTGGCCATGATCTTCGAGAAGAATTCCACCCGCACCCGACTCAGCTTCGAGGCGGGCATGCACCAGCTTGGCGGCACGGCCATCTATCTCAACACCCGCGACACCCAGCTCGGGCGTGGCGAACCCGTCGAGGATGCCGCCGAGGTGATCTCGCGTATGGTCGACATCGTGATGATCCGCACCTACGAGCAGGAGATCATCGATCGCTTCGCCCGACATTCGCGTGTACCGGTCATCAACGGCCTGACCAACGAGTATCACCCCTGCCAGATCCTGGCCGACATCTTCACCTTCATCGAGCTGCGCGGCCCTATCCAAGGCAGGACAGTGGCCTGGATAGGTGACTCCAACAACGTCTGCAACACCTGGCTGCAGGCGGCTGAGGTGTTCGGCTTCAACGTACACGTTTCCACGCCGCCGGGTTATGAGGTAGAGCCGGAACGGGCCGGGTTGTACGGGACCGATCACTACGAGCAATTCGCCGACCCCATGGATGCCTGCCGGGATGCGGATCTCGTGACCACCGACGTCTGGACCAGCATGGGTTTCGAGGCGGAGAACACGGAGCGGGTGAAGGCCTTCGCCGATTGGCAGGTCGACGCCGAGATGATGCGCATGGCCAAACCGGAGGCGGTGTTCATGCACTGTCTACCTGCGCACCGGGGTGAGGAGGTGACCGCCGAGGTCATCGACGGCCCCCAGAGCGTCGTCTGGGACGAAGCGGAAAACCGCCTGCACACGCAGAAGGCGCTGATGGAGTACCTGCTGCTGGGTCGCATCGATGATCGGTGATCGCAGGCAAGGTGCAGGCGGTTTCGGCGCAGGCTGACATCGGCAGCAGATGTCAAGCCGCGAAGCGGCGGCCGGAGCCAAAACCGCCTGCACACGCAGAAGGCGTTGATGGAGTACCTGCTGCTGGGTCGCATCGAGGCGTGATGTCTGTTTGACAGGGGATCGGTGGCCGCCATGGCGACCGCCGGATGGGGATTGTCGGGATCCGCCAGGCACTGTGAGACCGGTGCCCACGAATCCGGTATCCCGACAAGACTGGCTGGGGATTGAGGGATGGAAAAGACGGCATATCAAGGTAGGGCGACGGTTGCCAATGGCAAGGTGTGCCCCCATTGCGGCAGCACGGATGTGCGCAAATCGAACCGCCGCGCGGGCGGACTGTTCAGCACGACCTATCGCTGCCGGCAGTGCAAAAGGCATTTCAAGGTCAGGGCCTACTGGGGCTACGGCATCATCGCCGCCACGGCGCTGGCCGCCATCATTGCAGGGGTGTCGCTAGGCTGGTTCTCCGAGCCGGATGACATCGAGCAGGCGCAGACCGTGGCGCAATCCGCCCCTGAGATCAGCCCGCTCGATCTGGCCATGGCCCAGAAGGGCGATGCGGGCATGCAGTTCAAGCTGGGCATGCAGTATTGGGCCCGCCTGGATTATCAAAAGGCTTTCAACTGGATCAAGGCTGCGGCCGACCGTGGACATCCGGACGCGATCTATCAGCTGGGCATGGCCTATCTCTATGGCCGGGGGACGATCCAGAACTACAAGTACGCCCAGCAGCGTTTCGAGCAGGCGGCCAAGCTCAACAATCACGAGGCCCAGTATCTGCTCGGCATCATGCACCGGGACGGCATGGGCGTGCCGGTCAGCAAAGACATGGCCTATGCCTGGCTGAACATCGCCGCGTCCAACGGCAACGAGGTGGCTGCGCTCGAGCGCGAGCGGATGGCCGTGATCATGTCGCCGGCGGAGATGACGCGCGCCCAGGAGATGAGCCTGCAGGCGATGACCGGGATCTCGGGCAACGGAGAGACCACCCAGCCGGCGCAGGAGAGCGTGCCGACCCAGCCCTGAGAGGTGTCAGGCGGGCGCCCGCTGGTCCATCCATACCGGCTGTTCGACTGCAGAAGGCTGGTCACAAGCTGATAACATGCACAGCCGGATTTCACTTTTACACGACTCGAGCGTCGTCAGCCCGCAATGAACATCGCCTATTTCAAGGACACCGATTCCCTCTACCTTGAACTTGCGCCGGAAAATCCCTCCCACGCCTGGGAGGCGCAGCCGGGGGTGGTGATCAACCTCGCCGAGGATGGTCGGGTGGTGGGCATCGAAATCGAGCATGCCTCCCAGATGACCGACCTGCGCGCCTTGCGCGTCGGCAACTTCCCCGGCGATGTGGTCACCGTTGACGGCAGCGCTCACTGACAGCAAGGAAAAACTCACCATGTCCGACGTGAAAAAGGTCGTACTCGCCTATTCAGGCGGGTTGGATACTTCGGTCATCCTCAAGTGGCTGCAGGACCACTATCACTGCGAGGTGGTCACCTTCACCGCCGACATCGGTCAGGGCGAGGAGCTCGAGCCGGCGCGGGCCAAGGCCATGCAGTTCGGTATCCGGCCGGAACACATCTACATCGATGATCTCAAGGAAGAGTTCGTGCGCGACTTCGTCTTCCCCATGTTCCGCGCGAATACCGTCTACGAGGGCGAGTACCTGCTGGGCACCTCGATCGCCCGGCCGCTGATCGCCAAGCGGCTGATCGAGATCGCCAACGAGACCGGCGCGGACGCCGTCGCCCACGGCGCCACCGGCAAGGGCAATGACCAGGTGCGCTTCGAACTGGGCGCCTATGCGCTCAAACCGGACATCAGGATCATCGCCCCCTGGCGCGAATGGGACCTGCTCTCGCGCGAGAAGCTGCTCGACTATGCCGAGACGCATGGCATCCCGGTGGAGATGAAGCACAAGGCCGGCGGCAGCCCCTATTCGATGGATGCCAACCTGCTGCACATCTCCTACGAGGGCCGACATCTGGAGGACCCTGCCGCTGAGGCCGAGGAGGACATGTGGCGCTGGACGGTGTCACCCGAGCGGGCGCCGGACCGGCCCGAATACCTGGAGATCACGTTCCGCAATGGCGACCCGGTGGCCCTGAACGGTCTGGCCATGAGCCCGGCGGCGCTGCTCGCGAGGCTCAATGAGTTCGGTGGCCGGCACGGCATCGGCCGCCTGGACCTGGTGGAAAACCGCTACGTCGGCATGAAGTCGCGCGGCTGCTACGAGACGCCCGGCGGCACCATCCTGCTCAAGGCACATCGGGCCATCGAGTCCATCACCCTGGACCGGGAGGTGGCGCATCTCAAGGACGACCTCATGCCCCGCTACGCCAGTCTGATCTATAACGGCTACTGGTGGAGCCCCGAGCGTCGGGCGCTACAGGTGCTGATCGATCACACCCAGAGCCATGTCAACGGCTGGGTGCGGCTCAAGCTGTACAAGGGCAGCGTCAGCGTCGTCGGCCGCGACTCGAACAGTGACTCTCTGTTCGACCCGGCCATCGCCACCTTCGAGGAGGATGCCGGCGCATACGACCAGCGTGACGCCGGCGGTTTCATCAAACTCAACGCCCTGCGCATGCGTATCGGTGCGCGCCGTGACACGAAGAGGAGACCGACATGACGACCGCCACCCTGTTCGGATACAGCGAGGCCGAACTGGCCGATCTGGGACTCAGCGTCGGCGTGAGTGCCCTGATCCTGTTCATGCTGTTCATTATCGGTCACATGGCCTGGCGTTCGAAGGCGGGCCGTTACGGCACGGCCGTGCTCTATTTCGTGTTGGCGCTTGGCATGGTCGGATTCGTGAGCAAGGTGGTCCTGCAGCGCGTACTGCTGACCTGAGCCTCGACGTGGGGCTGATACCGATGCCCAGCCGCCGTCACCGAAGGCGGCCCGGGCGCGTTACAATTTTCGCTCTCCCAAGCCACTCCATGACCCGTCCCATGTCCCAATTCGACAATGTCAGCGTCGTCAAGCAGGCCAATGTCTATTTCGATGGCAAGTGTGTCTCGCACACCGTGCTGTTCCCGGACGGCACGAAAAAATCGGTAGGCGTGATCCTGCCTGCCACCCTGACCTTCAACACCGGCGTGCCGGAGACCATGGAGTGTGTCGCCGGCCGCTGCCGAGTCAGGCTCGAGGGGCAGGACCAGTGGACCCACTGCGGACCGGGCGAGTCATTCAGCGTGCCGGGCAATTCCAGTTTCGACATCGAGGCACTGGAGCCCTATCACTACGTCTGCCATTTCGGTTGAGCCGCAGAGGGAGGACGCCATGCCTTCGTTCGACATCGTCTCCGAGGTGGACAAGCAGGCGCTGAAGAATGCCGTCGATCAGGCCAACAAGGAGATCGCCAACCGTTTCGACTTCAAGGGCTCGGACGCCCGCATCGAGCAAACCGACTATGTATTGACCCTATATGCCGACGACGACTTCAAGCTCGACCAGGTCAAGGAGGTGTTGATTGCCAAGCTGGCCAAGCGTGACATCGACGTGCGCGCCCTGGATGTGGCCGGAAAGAGCGAGAAGGTCTCGGGCAACAAGGTGAAGCGCGAGGTCAAGGTCAGAAACGGTCTCGAAACCGAGGTGGCGAAGAAGATCATCAAGCTCATCAAGGACAGCAAGCTCAAGGTCACGGCCAGCATCCAGGGTGAGGTGGTACGGGTCGCGGGCGCCAAGCGGGATACCCTGCAGGAGGTCATCGCCCTCCTGCGCAAGACCGTCACCGAAGTCCCGTTGCAGTTCACCAACTTCCGCGACTGAT
This sequence comes from uncultured Burkholderiales bacterium, assembly GCA_938038385.1. Classification (GTDB taxonomy): domain Bacteria; phylum Pseudomonadota; class Gammaproteobacteria; order Burkholderiales; family Thiobacillaceae; genus JANWZL01. The sequence goes on along the minus strand of CALHRD010000019.1, from coordinate 32,056 downwards.
TGCACCTGGGCGCCGGGCTGGGAAGCATGGCGCGCTGTCTTCAGGCTTCCCCCAGCTTGCCTGTCAGCGGCACGAAGGCCACCCCCAGCACGTCCTTTTCCCGTACCCGGCCGTCGGCATCTTTCTCCAGCAGTTTAAGTTCCTGTGACCAGCCCGGCCGCCCCACGGGGATCACCAGGCGTCCGCCCGGCTTGAGTTGTTCCAGCAGGGGAGGGGGGATGAAAGGGGCGGCAGCGGTGACGATGATGCCGTCATAGGGGGCGTGTTCGGGCAGTCCCGCGTATCCATCCGCGTGACGGACCTCGACATTGTCATAGCCCAGTTCGGCCAATCGACGTCGGGCCTGGCTGGCGAGCGGCTCGATGATCTCCAGGCTGTAGACCTTGCGTACCAGGCGGGAGAGCACCGCGGCCTGATAACCGGAGCCGGTGCCGACCTCGAGGATGACGTCGTCGGGCTCGGGCGCCAGCAGATCGGTCATGAGGGCGACGATATAGGGCTGCGAGATGGTCTGGCCGTGGCCGATGGGCACCGGGCCGTTGCGGAAGGCCAGAGCCCGCATGTCCTCGGGCACGAAGCGCTCCCGCGGCACTTCGGCCATCACCCGCATGACCCGCGCATCGAGGGCATCCTTGCCGAGGTAGCGGCGGGTGACCTCCACCTCCCAGAGGATGTCCTGCAACATGGCTTCCCGTTCGTTCATGGCCGTATGGCTTCTGCGCAACATTCAAACCTGTATCCGAGTCGATGCCGCCGGTTGCCTTGTAGATCGGGCTTCAGCCCGACTCCCAACCCGTCGCACCAGAGTCCGACCGCCAGGGCGCGCGTAGGCCCGTAGGGCCGCCTAATGGACAATCTGGGTTCAAATACCTGGGCGCTGCCAGAGGCGGTATACCGACAGGGGGGTCAGCTCCCGGCTTAGCGACCAGGTTCCGGTGCATTCCAGGCGCATGCGGCCGACGGCGCAGCGGCGCAGCCGCCTCAGTGCGGGTCCGAACCATCTCTCCTCCATCCGACGCAGGGCCGCGGCGAGCACATCTGCGTCATCTCCCGCGGGCAGCTCCAATATCACCATAGCAGCCTCTGCGTCATCCAGACTCTCCAACCGGTCCGGATCCGCACAGTTCATGCGAGCGGCCTGTGCCAGTGCGTGCGCAAGCGGGTGTTGCGCCGCCAGCAGGGAGAACGCCGGGGGTGGGAGGGGGGCATGCCGGCCTCCTCCCCAGAACCAGACACTGTTGATGGGCCACTTGCCGGCCGCTTCACGCACCCGGTTGACCGGGTGATCATGCAGCAGCATCTGGATCTCATTCATGCGTCTGCGCCAGACGGCTGCTGCAGGCCCGCGCGGCAGGTGGTGTTCCAGGGGGCGACCCACGACCGCATCGAGGGGATCGACATGCGGGAGCGTCTCGTCCGCATGCAGCCGCAGATACCACCTCTGCGGTCTGGGCGCATGAAAGGCGAGCCCCTCGTCGTCGAAATACCCTTGCAGGGCACTCATCAGGGCGTCCGCTTCGTCACGCTGTACATGCAACCGATCCGGGCCCAACAGCACCAACTGGTCCTGATAGAACTGCAGGCTGACCGGATCGGCGCGCAGCCATAGTGCGTCATCCGGAGTGATACCGTCCCCGGCGAGGGTATGGGGAGCGACGGGCAGGTCCCGACCCAGGCCGAACGCCCCTGCGATGGACGCGCTCAGACTGCTCTGGGCTGGCAGCGTACGGCCCCGGGCCAGGAGCAGGGCAAGCGATGGCGCGTGGCGGCGTACGCCTCCAGCCAGACCACCCTGCCCTGGCAGACCATCCAGGATGACATGCAGCCGCTTCATCCCGTCGTATTCCGGCAGCGTGGCGTGTTCATCGCATCAGCGCGATGAGCTGGTCGTAGGCGTCCGCGAACAGCCGCACCCCCTCACGTTGTAACTCCTCGCCCAGGGCGGCCGGCGAGATGTCCAGGTGTTCGAGTCGGACCAGGTGCGCTTCGGCATCCGCAACCCCTTCCTCCAGCCGGGCGGCAACTTGCCCGTGCTCGAGTAGGGCCTCCAGCGTCTTGTCCGGCAGGGTGTTGATGGTCTCCGGGCCCATCAGCGGCTCCACGTAGAGCAGATCGCTGTAGGACGGATTCTTGGTGCCGCTGCTGGCCCAGAGCAGATACTGGGGGCGCACGCCCGCGGCCTTGAGCTCGGCGAAGGCGGCGCCATGGAACAGGTCCTTGTAGCGCTGGTAGGCCAGCTTGGCCATGGCCACCGCCGTCCTGCCGCGCATGTGCAAGGCTTCGGGCGTGGCCAGGGCATCCAGGCGCTTGTCTGCCAGGGTGTCCACGCGCGACAGGAACAGGCTGGCGACCGCCTTCAGCCGGGCCGGGTCGCCACCCGCGGCGAGCCAGGCCCGGGCGCCGCGGATGTAGGCTTCGAAGACGCGCACGACGTGCTGCAGCGAGAACAGGAGCGTGACATTGACCCGGACGCCCTCGGCGGTCAACCGTTCGAAGGCTGCGATGCCCTCGGGCGTGCCAGGTACCTTGATCAGCAGATTGTCGCGTCCGACCAGGGCCGCCAGGCGCTTGGCCTCGGCCACCGTGCCGGCGGTGTCGTCGGCCAGACGCGGGGCCACCTCCAGGCTCACATAGCCGTCGTCGCCGGCGCTGGCCGCATACACGGGGTGGAAGTGGTCGCAGGCGGCGCGGATGTCCTCCAGCACCAGGGTCTCGTAGCGTCGCTCCGGGTCCGGCTCGCTGCGCCTGAGCGCGTCGAGATCGTCCCGATAGTAGGGGCTTGCGCTCACCGCTTTGTGGAAGATGGTGGGGTTGGAGGTGATGCCGCTGACGCCCTCGTCGATCAGGCGCGCGAGTGTCCCCTCACGCAGGTGGTCGCGGGACAGGTTGTCGAGCCAGATGCTCTGGCCCAGTTGTCGCAAGGTTTGCAAGCTGGTCATGTCGGCCTCCTGTTGAGACGAGCCTGGGCCGGCGGGAACCCCGGCCCCGTTCTTTGCTTCCAATGCTTGAGTAATAGACTAGAGTTTCAACAGCAGTTTCCCAAAACTTGCGTTCGAAAGGAGGGTGACATGAGCACTGTGACCATCAAACCTGACAGCAGGCACATCGACCTGCCCGCGGTGCATCGGGTGCCGGCCATGCGTCCGTTGACGTGGTTACGCCTGGGCTGGAATGACTTCGTCCATGCGTGGCCCCTGTCCCTCACTCTGGGCATCGTCTTCGCCGTGCTGGGCTATCTGCTCATCGATTATGTCTGGGCGCGGTTGCACCTCGCCATGGCCCTGACCAGCGGCTTTCTGTTGGTAGCACCTTTCCTGGCCATCGGTTTCTACGAGATATCCCGGCGACATGGGCAGGTCGGCGAATCTCCGGTGTTCGACGGTTTGCGTGCCAACGCCGGCTCCATCGGCCTGTTCGGCTTGCTGTTGGCCTTCATCATGAGTGCATGGGAGCGGATCTCCGCCATCCTGGTCGGGTTGTTCCTCAAAAGCGACATCGTGACCGATCAGGGTTTCAGTCTTGCGCTCTTGATCGCCCCTGAGCACCTTGGCTTTCTGGTGCCGTACATTCTGATCGGCGGCGTGGTCGCGGCCTTGGTCTTCGCGCTCTCGGTGGTGTCCTTGCCCATGCTGATGGACCGTAAGGTCGACCTCGTCACCGCGGTGGTCGGCAGCCTCTGGGTGGTGCGCGAAAACCCCCTGCCCATGCTGGTCTGGGCGATCCTGATCGGGGTGCTGGGCTTCGTCGGCCTGCTGGCCTGGTTCGTTCCCCTGGCGATCATCTTCCCCGTGCTGGGTCACGCCACCTGGCATGCCTACCGCGATCTCGTGCAACAGGGCTGAACGTCATCGCCAGAGCCGCTTGGCGTGAATGTGTCGCGCGAGCGACCACGAAGCCCCTCGCCACCCCTCACCCCAGACCCCTCCCCCCGTGGGGGGAGGGGAGGCTCGACCCTCCTCTCTCCCTCAGGGAGAGAGGCCGGGAGAGAGGGCCGGAGGGGAGGCTCGACCCGCCTCTCCCCTTGGGGGAGAGAGGCCGGGAGAGAGGGCCGGAGGGGCTGGGGGAGAGGGAACGGACAAGGCGACATTCATGTTTCGGGTGGCGTCGCCATGTCCGTTGGCCGGTGTCGCAACTGATAGCATAGGGCAATTCCCGCCAACCAATCCCTATGCAACCGCCCTCGATCAACTGCCATGTCCACCTGCGTGCAGACACGGCATTTCGCTTGAGACGGTCGGGAGCCCACTGACGTGAATTACCGCCACATCCTGCATGGCCTGCTGTTTCTCGCCTCACTGGTGGGGTTGTTCTTTCTGCTGCGCTGGGTCGGCCTGGATCTGGACCAGGGCTGGATCGACCGCGAGGTACGGGGCCGCGGTACGACGGGGGAGCTGGTCTTCATCGGTGCGGGCGCGCTGGCCATGGCCGTGGGGCTGCCCCGTCAGGTCATCGCCTTTCTCGGCGGCTATGCCTTCGGCGCCCTGTTGGGCACCGCCCTTGCCCTGCTCTCGGCAGTGCTGGGATGCGCGCTTTCCTTCTACTATGCCCGCCTGTTGGGGCGCGCCTTGGTTGAAGGCCGCTTTCCCGACAAGGTACGGCGCCTGGACGAATTCCTCGGCCGTCACCCGTTCAACATGGCCCTGCTCATCCGCCTCCTGCCTGTAGGCCACAATCTGAGCACCAATCTGATCGCCGGCGTCTCCAGCGTGCGCGCCCTGCCTTTCATCGCCGGCTCGGCTCTTGGCTACCTGCCCCAGACCCTGGTCTTTGCCCTGGCCGGCAGCGGCGTGCATCTGGACCCGGTCTGGCGTATCGGATCGGCCGTGTTCCTGTTCCTGATCTCCGCCATCCTGGGGGTGTGGCTGTATCGGCGCTTCCGCGCGGGAACGGCCTATGATGCGGAGATCGAGGCCGAGCTGGGGAAGCGGTGAGCTAACGGACATGGCGACGCCACCCCAAAGCATGAATGTCGCCTTGTCCGTACCCTCACCCTAAGCCCCTCCGGCCCTCTCTCCCGGCCTCTCTCCCTGAGGGAGAGAGGAGGGTCGAGCCTCCCCTCCCCCACGGGGGGAGGGGTCGGGGGTGAGGGATGGTGAGGGGAGCTTCGTGAGCCGGCTGCGCCGACTTTCACGCTAAAGGTGACAAGCCGTTCAGAATCCCGTCCGGGCCTCCTGCGAGGACCGACATCCCGATGAGACAGTGGCTGCGGACGACCGGAGCGGACATCGGCATGGACGCCTGGCCCCTACCGGCCCGGCCCATCGTGTCCGGCGGCGTAGAGGACGCGCCGTGTGAACCGACGACAGACTCGTCTGTCCCCCTCTTGGGATCTGCGACAAGACCCTTATCTCGGCCTCAGTACATAGCCAGGAGTCGATTCGATGAATGATGCCCTGCACATCGTCTGCCCACATTGCCAGGCCGTCAATCGCCTGCCGGCGCGCCGTTTGGCGCAAGGACCGCATTGCGGCCAGTGCCACAAACCCCTGTTCACCGCGCATCCGGTGGAGCTTACCCAAGCCAGTTTCGACCGTCATATCGAACGCAACGACATCCCTGTGCTGGTCGACTTCTGGGCCCCCTGGTGCGGGCCCTGCCGCATGATGGCCCCCCAGTTCGAACAGGCGGCCGGCATGCTGGAGCCGCATGTGCGTCTGGCCAAGGTGAACACCGAGGCGGAACAGGCCCTGGCGGCCCGCCATGGCATCCGCAGCATACCCACCCTGGCGCTGTTCCGCGGCGGCCGCGAGGTGGCGCGTCAGGCCGGCGCCATGGGTGCCCAGGACCTGGTGCGCTGGGTGCGGGCCCAGCTCTGACATCCCGTCGATGCGGAGGCGAGCCATGCTCAGACGCCTGTTGCCGTTCCTGCTCTGTATAACGGCCCTGTATGTGCCCCTGCACGCGCCCGCCCAGGAGGCCGGCGTCGAGAGCTTGCGCCAGACTGCAAGGGCCTTTTCCGGCGTGGCCCGCCAAGCCGGGCCGTCGGTGGTGTTCATCCAGGTCGAGGGGCTTCAGCAGGAGGCCGCCGCGGAGGAGGCGCTGGCCTGGCCGTTCCACGACGAGCTGTTCCGACGCTTCTTTGGCGACGACTTCCCTGGCCTCGCCCCCCGTCGCCAGGCCCCCCGGCAACCCAGGCGCGCACTGAGTCAGGGCTCCGGTTTCGTGTTCGCCAGCGGCCCGAACACCGCTTACATCCTTACCAACAACCACGTGGTCGAGCACGCTGGCCGCATCCGGGTGCGCTTTCAGGATGGGCGCGAGTTCGATGCGCGCGTGCGCGGCACGGACCCGAAGTCCGACGTGGCCGTGCTGGAGATCGAAGCGCGCGGCATTCCGGCGCTGAAATGGGGCGATTCCGCGCGTCTGGAGGTGGGCGAATGGGTGGTGGCCCTGGGCAACCCTTTCGGTCTGTCGCACAGTCTCACCGCCGGTGTGGTCAGCGCCAAGGGGCGCACCAGTCTGGGGATCAACGATTACGAGGACTTCATCCAGACCGACGCGGCCATCAACCCCGGCAACTCGGGCGGGCCGCTGCTCAACCTGGACGGCGAGGTGATCGGCGTGAATACCGCCATCTTCAGCCGCAGCGGCGGCTACATGGGCATCGGGTTTGCCATCCCGAGCAACCTGGCGCGCACCATCGCCGAGCAGATCCTCGGCCAGGGGCGGGTGATCAGAGGCGTGATCGGGCTCACCGTGCAACCCCTCACCCGCGACATCGCCGAGGCACTTGGCCTGAGGGATCAACGCGGTGTGCTGGTCAACCAGGTGGCCGAAGGCTCGCCGGCGGAGCGGGCCGGGCTGCGGGCGGGGGACGTGCTGGTGAGCTTCGACGGTACCCCGCTGGCCGACGGTGGTCAGTACCGAAACCGCGCCGCCATGGCCCGACCGGGCAGCACGGTCGTACTTGGGGTGATCCGCGAAGGTCGCCGGCTGGACATCCCGGTGCGGGTGGGACAACTCGACGAGGCCGCCATCGAGGGCGCCCAGACCGCCCAGGCCCTGGGGCTGGCAGTACGTGCGCTCAGTCCGGAGGAGGCCCGACGCGCACGTGTGGACAGGGCCGTCATGGTAATCGCCGTGGATCGGGGTTCCCTTGCCGCCATGGCCGGTATCGTGCCCGGCAGCCTGATCCTGGAGGTCAACCGCAAACCGGTAGGCAGTCCGGCGGAATTCGCCGCCGCCCTGGCGGCTGGCGGCAACAGCGCGATGCTGCGACTGCAGGAAAACGGCCGCACTCGCTATGTGACCCTGCGCTGGCGCTGACGGCGCTGCCGCGACAACCCGCTCTCGTCAGGCCGCCGTCATCAGGGCATTCATGCGCCGGACGAAGGCGGCCGGATCGACGAGCTGACCGCCATCCAGGAGCACGGCCTGATCCAACAGCAGCAGGGCCAGGTCGGCCTGGCGTTCGCCGTCCTCCGACTCGATGCGGCGCACCAGGGGATGGGTCGGATTGATCTCCAGGATGGGTTTGACCTCCGGCGCCTTCTGCCCCAGGGACTTGAGCATGCGCGCGAGATGGGCGCTCACGTCGTGCTCGCCGGTGACCAGGCAGGCGGGGGAGTCGACCAGGCGGTGGCTCACCCGTACATCCTGCACCCGGCCTTCGAGCAGCGACTTGAGCCGGTCGACCACCGCCTGGGCCGCCTCGGGCTGGGGCGCTTCCCCGATCGGCGCCTCTTGCTCCGATTTCACCGCCGAGAGGTCCAGGTCTCCCTTGGCCACGCTGGCGAGCGGCTTGCCGTCGAACTCGAACAGGTTGGCCACCAGCCACTCGTCCACACGGTCGGTGAGCAGCAGGACCTCGACCCCCTTCTTGCGGAAGATCTCCAGATGCGGGCTGGCCTGGGCGGCAGCGAGGCTGTCGGCGGTGAGATACCAGATCTTGTCCTGGCCCTCTTTCATGCGGCCTGCATAGTCGGCCAGAGAGACGTTCTGAGTGTCGCTCGTGGTGGTGGCAAAGCGCAGGAGTTTGGCGATGCGTTCCTTGTTGGCCGGGTCTTCGCCGATGCCCTCCTTGAGCACGGTACCGAAGTGCTGCCAGACCTGGGCGTACTTATCGGCCTGGTTGCTGGCAAGCTCCTCCAGCAGGTCCAGTGCCTTTTTCACGCAGCCGGCGCGGATCATCTCCATGTCGCGCGTCTGTTGCAGGATCTCGCGCGAGACGTTGAGCGGCAGATCGGCCGCGTCGATCACGCCGCGCATGAAACGCAAGTAAGCCGGCATCAGCTTGCGCGCATCCTCCATGATGAAGACGCGCTTGACATACAGCTTGATGCCGCTCTTGGCCTCGCGGTCCCACAGGTCGAACGGGGCGTGTGCCGGCACATAGAGCAGGACGGTGTAGTCCTGGCGGCCCTCCACGCGGGCGTGGATCCAGGCGAGCGGGTCCTCGAAGTCATGCGCCACGTGCTTGTAAAAGGCCTTGTATTCGTCCTCACCGATCTCCGACTTGGGGCGGGCCCACAGCGCACTGGCCCGGTTGACCGTCTCCTCTTCGCCCTTCTCATCGATGAACACGATAGGGATGGGGATGTGGTCCGAATACTGGCGAATGACGGCCTTCAGACGCCAGGCTTCGAGGAATTCATCCTCCCCCTCCTTGAGGTGCAGAACGATCTCGGTGCCGCGGCTATCCTTGTCGACGGTCTCAAGGCTGTACTCGCCGCCCCCGTCCGATTCCCAGCGCACGCCGTGTTCACGGGTGAGCCCCGCCCGGCGGGTGGTCAGGGTCACCCGGTCGGCGACGATGAAGCTGGAGTAGAAACCTACGCCGAACTGGCCGATCAGCTGCACATCCTTCTGCTGGTCGCCCGTGAGCCGGGAGAAGAACTCGCGCGTACCGGACTTGGCAATGGTGCCGATGTGTTCGACGACCTCCTGACGACTCATGCCGATGCCGTTGTCGCGTATGGTCAAGGTGCGGCTCGGCTTGTCGGCACGGACCCAGATCTTCAGTTCCGCATCGCCTTCATACAGGGCGGGGTCGCTCATCGCTTCGAAACGCAGCTTGTCGGCGGCATCGGCGGCGTTGGAGGCCAGCTCGCGCAGGAAGATCTCCTTGTGGCTGTACAAGGAGTGGATCATCAGGTGCAGCAGCTGCTTCACCTCGGCCTGGAAGCCGAGGGTTTCCTTGAGGGTGTCGGACATGCTCGCTATCTCCCTAGACTGAGTAGGGGGGTTAGATGAGGTTCGAGCGGACGGCTTCAAGACACCCACCGGACCTGCATGGGGTGGCCACCGACTTCAGGCGGCGAGGGAGAGCGCTGGCTTGGACGAAGGACGGCCGATGTAATAACCCTGGGCGTAATCCACGCCGTATTCCCGCAGGATCTCCAGTGTTTCGCCGTCTTCCACGAATTCGGCCACGACTTTCTTGCCAAAACCGTGCACCGCCTCGGTCAGCGCCTTGACGAAGACCTGGTCGTTGCGATTGCGCTTGAGACCGACGACGAAGGAGCCATCGATCTTGACCGAATCGACCGGCAGCTCCTTGAGGTATTGGAACGAGGTGTAGCCGACACCGAAGTCGTCCAGGCTGAAGGCGCAGCCCAGTTCACGGTAACGGCCCATCAGGCGGGCGGCCGACTTGATGTCCGCGAGCGCCGACGTCTCGGTGATCTCGAGGATGAAACGATCACCGGACATCCCCTGCTGCGCCAGACAATGACGCAGAGTCTCCAGGGTCTCCTCGTCGTCCAGGCTGCGCCCTGACAGGTTGAGGGCCAGGCGGATGCCCGGCGCGTGCAGGACGTGGCGCACCGTGCGGGTGGCCTCGGCGATCACCCAACGGTCGAGTCGACGCACCTGGCCGGTGGCCTCGGCCACGCCCATGAACTGGCCGGGCATGACGATGCTGCCGTCGCTGGCGTGCAACCGGATGAGCGCCTCCCAGTGACTGACCAGCCGCGTCTTCAAGTCGAGGATGGGTTGGAAATGCAGAGCCAGACGTTTTTCCGCCAGGGCGCGCTCCAGTTCGTCGCTCCAGTAGACGCGCCGACCCTTGTCCGCCTGGTAGGGGTCGTGCGGCGAGTACAGATGCCAGTTCCCCTCGCCCTTTTGGCGTGCCTGGGTGAGCGCCGTCTCGGCATTGGCGATGAGCGCGTCGGCATGCCGGGGCGCGTCCTGAGCAAAGGCGATGCCCACGCAGCTGGTGAAACTGTGCTTGGGCAGTCCCAGTCCCGGCCCGATGCCCACGAGGGACTGGTTCATCTGACGGGCGACGACGATGGCCTCGGCCACGCTCATGCCGGTGTAATAGAAGGCGAACTCGTCCCCGCCAAGACGGGCGGCCAGGCTGGGCAGGGGTTCGTGAGTCATGGCCTTGCGCGCGAACAGGGCGAGCATGGCATCCCCCCGCTCGTGGCCGCTGACCTCGTTCACCGCCCTGAACTCATCGATGTCGCACACGAACAGGGCACCGCCCCCATACGCCGACTGCAGCAGCATGTCGAGCTCGCGCTGGAAGGCGCTGCGGCTGAGCAAACCGGTCACCGCGTCGTGGTCCACCAACATCGAAAGCCGCCGCTCGGCCTGCTTGTGCGCGGTCACGTCCAGACCGACCGAAAGCCGTCGCGACTGTTCCCCCTGGGGTGATGACGTATAGAGGGAATGGAACCAGACCACCTCCCGCTCGGCGCCATCCGGGCGCTGGAAATGCCCTTCGCTGTGGCGGATGTCGCCCGGCTCGAGGCTGCTCAACAAATCGAGCATGGGGGCATGCTGATCCGGGCTGAAGAAGGCCTCGATGAAACCGAGATGATTAAGCTCAGACGTGTCCCGACCGCTGACTTCAATGGCATGCGCGTTGGCGAGCTGTATGTGTCCATCGGCGGCGTGGGTGACGATCAGGGCGGGGGCGGTGTCGAGCAGGCCGCCGATGAAATCGCGCTCGCGCTGCAGTTCCTCGGCCTGATGCGCCAGTTGTTCCACCTGGCGACGGGTGAGCCCGTCCAGATGTTCCAGGGTGTCGGCCAATTCGGTGGCCACCCTGCCCAGCTCGTCCACCTCGTTGCGCACCGGGCCGGCGGGTGGAATCGCATCGCGCAGCTCGGTGTAGCGTCCCTGGCCCAGCAGGGGCAGCGCCTGGGTCATGCGGCGGAAGCGACGCATGATGGGCATGAGGAGAGCATAAAGCAGCAGGATGGCCACGATCAGTACGGACACGCCCCAGATCGCATTGCTGCGGATGGCGGCACGGATCCCGTGCAGTTGTTGCGTCACATCCTCGATGACGAGAAACCCGGCATTGCTGTCGGGCATGGGCTTCTGCAAAGCGCGGATGCGATAGTCATGCCCCTCCCAGGCAGTACGATACTCGCCATCGATGCGGTCGGACTGCGTCAGCCTCTGCAGCATGCCGATATAGCGCGGGTCGCCGCTGACGGACACCAGATATTCCCCCAAGGCCGGCAGATGGGTGCGCCCGTCACCGGCGACGGATGAGAGCACGGCCAACTCCGCGCCCGCCAATCTGCGGAAGGCGAGGATCATGTCCTGCAAGCCGGAGCCCAGGACGACGGAACCCAGATAGCTTCCGCGTTCCACGATGGGTACGGCGATGAAATAGACACATCTGCCCAGGCAGGAAAGCAGATGAGCCGGCGACTCGCTGCGGCCGGCCTGCAGAGCAAGTCCGGCGAGCGCAGTGACGTCGGCCTCCATGCCCAGGCCGGCGAGCAGACGCCCCCTCCAGTCGAAGAAATAGGCCATCTCCAGGCTGGTGCCCAGGTTCAATTCCGACCATTGCGGTTCCAGCGCCGCCTGCAGTTCGGAGGCATTGCGCTCCAGCAGGGCGCGTCTGAGGCCAGGGAAATTGCCAAGCATGCCCGAAATAGCCTGCAGACGCGCGGTTTCATCGGCAAAGAGTTGTTTCAGCAGCGCCGTCTGCCGCGCTACGGTTGCGATTCTTTGCGCGTCGAAGTCCCTGGTGAGTCGGGCGTGTTGTTGCCAGGCGAAGGCGCCCGCCATGAGGGCCAGGACCAGGGTGGCCAGGAGGATGACCTGCCAGCGCAGGCTGAAGGAGACGGCTTTCACGCTATGCGGCTCGTCACGACTAGAAACGATAGGCCGCCTGCAGCAACAGCAGGTTCCAGTCCTTGTGCGGCGTGCCGGGATTGTCCGTCCGGGCGAGCGATGCCGCCCCTCGCACATGATGGCCCTCGATGGCCAGGGACCAGGCGCTGTCCGGGTCGTAGCGCAGTCCCAGGGTCAGGTCCTTGGAGTAGACCAGGTGAGCCGGCAAGCCCGTATCGGTTTCGAACTTTTTGCCTTGCCTGTCGGATTTGCTCACGTAAAGGACGTCATACCGGGCATAAGTCTGCCAGCGCGGTTTGAAGCGCCATGTGGCCTGGAGGTAGTAGGCTTGGACGGTATTGTCCGGGAAAGGGAAGAATGCGCCGTAATCCCGGCTGCGCACGGCCGTCTCGGCATACTCGGCGGCATAACTCCATTGCTCGCGGTGGTGCTCGAGGGACAACACCATGGGACGAAAACGGGTGGTCCCTGCCTGCCAAAAGTCGGGGGAACCGGGTGTGTAACGCACGGCCACCTCGCCCAGTGACAGACCCAAACGCCAACGGTCGTGATCGAGCTCCAGCATGACCTGGCCGAGCCAGGAGATCCTGCCTTCGAGGCGGCCCGGCATATCCTGCAGAAAGGTGACGTACTCGACCTCCGTATTTTCCACTTGTGGCCGCAGGACGCTGGCCTGCCAGCTCAGGTTGGCCGTCGGCCGGTTGTTTTCCCCATAGATCGAGACGCCGGGTGCCGCGAGCACGAAGTCCCTGATCCGGTCCCAGTAGATGGACTGGGGCATGAGTATGCCCGGTCGGGTGTGCGCGACATCACGCGTCGTGTTGTAGAGGCCGTAAGGGTTCTTGATCTTGCCAAGCTGTATCCCCAGCCGATCCTCGCCGGAGAGAAGGGTGCGATCGACGAAACCATAGTCCAGCCGGACATCGCCGTCGTCCGTCTTGCCCGCCCAACGCGCGAGCACCTGGGCGGAGACCAGCCAGTCTGGATCTGGACGCCATGAGATGTTGCCGCCCAATTCACGCAGATCGAAGGCGATACCGTCTGAACTGTCTCCGCCGACGCTGTTGTGATCGCTGATGGCTGCGGCCTGGCTGAGAAAGCCGTGCATCTGGACGCTCCGACCCAGTTCCAGGGCATTTGCACATCCCGCCCAATAGATGCAGCAGAGCATCCCGCCGGCCAGGCGGGCAGCGTTAATCGACCGTGACGATGCGAACAGGATCATGGGGATTGACCTTCCTGACATAGCCGATGGCACCCGGTGTACTGGCAACGCGACTGATCATCTCCTCCTCCGTCGCCACTTCTATCGGGGCCTGTCCGGTACCCGAATAGACCTGTCTGTCCCAGGTCTGACGCAGCTGATAGGGGTAGAGGTTGAGGATCTCCTTGCTGAAGGCGTTGTGGGTCGGATGCGCGTCCGGCAGCACGAACACCCAGGCCCGCGTGCCGTCGGGCCAGCGCGTCTGGCGCATGCTGAACAGGGCCTTGGCGTTGATTAGACTCAGGCGTGAGGTGGCGACCGAGGGGTGGGCGATGACCTCGACCGCACTCGCCGGAATGACCAGCCATGCGGTGAACACAGCCGCCATCAGGACAACGACCCGTCTGATCGACAGCATCATGGGTCTAGGTCAACGGCCCCGCCATGCGCCCTGCATTCGGCAACAAACCTTGTCCTCCTGTACGATCCCTAGCCGTGCGCCGGTTCAGCGCAGCCCCAACACGTCCTGCATGTCGTGCAGTCCATCTGCTTTATCGGCAAGAAAGCGCGCCGCCCTCAGGGCCCCCAGTGCAAAAGTCATCCGACTGCTGGCCTTATGGGTGATCTCCACCCGCTCGCCGATGCCGGCGAACAGGGCGGTGTGGTCACCGACGATGTCCCCGCCGCGCACGGTGGCGAAGCCTATGGTGTGCGGGTTTCGCTCGCCGCTCACGCCCTCGCGCCCATAGACGGCGCAAGTCTTGAGATCGCGCCTGAGGGCCTGGGCGATCACCTCCCCCATGCGCAGCGCCGTACCCGAAGGAGCATCCACCTTGTGCCGGTGGTGGGCCTCGATGATCTCGATGTCATAGCCCTCGGCCAGCACTCGTGCAGCGGTATCCAGCAGCTTGAACACCAGGTTGACCCCCACGCTCATGTTGGGCGCAAACACGATCGGGATGTCCGCGGCCGCATCGGCGATGGCCTGCCGGCCCACGGCATCGAAACCGGTGGTGCCGATGACCATGGCGACACCGGCCCGGCGACAGGCGGCGAGATGGTTGAGGGTGGCCTCTGGTCGGGTGAAATCGATCATCACGTCGGCGTCCTGCAGGGCCGCCGTCACATCGTCACTGACCGGCACCCCCAGCGGTCCGCCCGCCAGCTCGCCGGCGTCGCGACCGAGGGCCGGACTGCCGGGTCGATCCAGCGCCGCAACCAGACGCAGGTCGGTGGCCGCCGCCACCGCCTCCAGCAGGGCACGCCCCATGCGACCGGTACAACCGGCGATGACGACCTTCCGACTCATGGCGCCCCCCTGTCCTGTTGCGTGGCACCGACCGCCGTACCCGTCTCAATCCCCTTCAGCCCCCCCTCATGAAAGACGACGGTGATGCGGCGCCTGTCGATCACCCTGCCCGCCTTTTCCACCCGCAGCACGTAATCCCAGCGATCCGCATGGAAGGGGTCGACGATGAGGGGAGTGCCCATCACGAAGCGCACCTGTGAAGGCGTCATGCCCGGCCTGAGCTGATCCAGCATGGCCTGGGTGACCTCGTTGCCCTGCTGGATGTCGATCTGGTATGGCCTCAGGCCGTGGATGGGGTTGGTCATGCCGCAGCCGCCGAGGAGCAGCGCGAGGGCGAGCGAAATTTTGTTCATCGATTGTCCATGCCGGCGGTCGGTGCGCCATTCGCGCTATGATAGCGTGCGTTCATCAGCATAGTCACACCATGGCCGACGGCGATCAATTGAAAAGCATGGGTCTGAAGGCGACCGGGCCGCGTCTGCGCATCCTCGGTCTGTTCGAACAGGCGGAGAAGCGCCACCTCACAGCGGACGAGGTCTATCGCCTGCTTCTGCGGGAGCACGAGGACGTGGGCCTGGCGACGGTCTACCGGGTGCTGACCCAGTTCGAACAGGCCGGACTGCTGATCAGGCATCATTTCGACAACGAAAAGGCGGTTTACGAGCTCAACAAGGGCGGCCATCACGACCACCTGTTGTGTATGCAGTGCGGCCGCGTGGAGGAGTTCTACGACGCGGAGATCGAGAAGCGACAGCGCCAGATCGTCGAGGAACGTGGCTTCCGCCTGCACGAGCACTGCCTCTATCTCTACGTGGATTGCGTCAAGGTCGACTGCCCGTACCGGTCTCAGGGGCCAGGAGACAACAGCTCTCCGGCGGCTTAGCGGCCGTCCTCCAGGCGGTCAGCCCTTACCCCTGGACGCTTTCGAGCCGCGACCGGCGACCGGCGCAGCCGTCCTGCCCTGCCCCTCCCCAGACTGCCTAGCGAGCATCTCGCGCGCATGTCGGCGTGTGATGTCGGTCAGTTCCACACCGCCCAGCATACGGGCGATCTCTTCCACCCGTTCGTCCGGATCGAGGCGAAGCACCCGGCTGAGCGTACGCCCACCCACATCCTCCTTGCTCACGCGCCAGTGGTGCGTCGCACGGGCCGCCACCTGGGGCAGGTGGGTGACACAGAGCACCTGTCGGTCGCGGGCGACGTCGGCCAGCAGGCGCCCCACCACCTCGGCCACGCCGCCGCCGATACCGGCATCCACCTCGTCGAAGATCAGGGTGCGGGCTCCGGAGCGAGCGGACAGGACGGTCTGCAACGCCAGTCCGAGCCTGGACAGCTCGCCGCCCGATGCGGTACGAGCCAATGGCCGCAGGTCCTGACCCGGATGCGGCGCGACCCAGAACTCCACCGTCTCCCTGCCGCCCGCCTCCGGTGCGCAGGGGGTGAGTTCGACCCGTAACCGGCCGCCTTTCATGGCCAGCTGTTGCATGGCCTCGGTCACCTCTGAACCCAACGCCTCGGCGGCGAGGCGACGGCAGGCGGTCAGCGCCTGCGCGGATGCGTCGTAGGCCGCCAGCGCATCGGCCTCGGTGCGTGCCAGCGCCTCGGCGTCGGCTCCCTCGGTCAGGTCGGCCAGCCGGGTGCGGGCATCGTGCAGGATACGCGGCAGTTCCTCCGGTGCGCAGCGCAGCTTGCGCGCCGCCGCCATGACCTGCGCGATGCGGGACTCGGCAGCGGCCAGGGCGTCCGGATCGAGTTCCACACGCTCGGCATAGCGGCCGAGCTCCCGCGTCGCCTCCTGGGCCTGGATGAGACCGTCCGCCAGCATCTGCCCGCAGTCTGCGAGGCGGGGATCGTAGGCGGCCAGCTCATCCAGCCTGGCCTTGGCCATGCGCAGGTGGGGTATGACCCCGTTCACCTCACCGTCGAGCAGCTCGATCACACCCTGTGCACCGCTGAGCAGTTCGGCGGCGTGGGCAAGCCGGCGATGTGTCTCCTGCACGGCTTGCCACTGCCCGGGCTGGAAGTCCAGGGCAGCGAGTTCGTCCACGACCCAGGCCAGTCGCTCCCGTTCGCCGGCATCGGCCTCTGCGCGCCGCTGCGCCTCCTGGCGCCGGCGGATCGCCTGTTGCCAGGCACGATAGGCGTTGGCGGTGCGTTCGGCCAGTTGTGCACAGCCGCCGTAGGCATCCAGCAGATTGCGTTGCATACCGGACTGCATCAGGGAATAGTGGGCATGCTGACCATGGATGTCCACCAGACGAGCACCGAGCTCACGCAATTGCTGTATCGTCGCCGGACTGCCGTTGATGAAGGCGCGGGAGCGCCCGCCCGTCTCCACCGTCCGGCGCAGCAGCAGTTCTTCGCCACCGACCTCGAAGCCGGATTCGGCCAGCCAGGCTTGCAGCTCCGGCATGCCGGTCAGGGAGAATTCGGCGCCCACCTCGGCCCGCGTCGCCCCGGACCGGATCACCGTGCCGTCGGAGCGCTCCCCAAGCACCAGCCCGAGTGCACCCAGGAGGATGGACTTGCCCGCCCCGGTCTCCCCCGTCAGCACAGAGAAGCCTGGCTGCAGGTCCAATTCCAGGCGCTCAACCAGTATGTAGTCGACGAGGGTCAGGCCGAGGAGCATGGCGATTCAGAGGCAAGAGGCAAGGAGCACGCACGATACCCTGTGCCGCGCCCCTTGCGCATCACGACAGCTTTTCCCCCCAGTGCAGCTTCTGGCGCAGGGTGTCGTAATAGTTGTGGTTCTCCGGGTGCAACAGGCGCACGGTGTTCTTCGCCCGGTGGATCACCACCCGGTCGCCGACCTGGATGTCCGCATGCTGCTGGCCATCGAAATGCACACGGGCATCGTCGGCATGGATGAGGTTGACCTCGATCTCGGAGCGGCTGTTCACGGCGATGGGCCGGGCCGACAGGGTATGCGGACAGATGGGGGTGAGGACGAAGGCCTCCAGGGTGGGGTGCAGGATGGGTCCGCCGGCGGACAGGGCGTAGGCGGTGGAACCCGTCGGCGAGGCGACCACCAGGCCGTCGGCCCGCTGGCTGTAGACGAACTGGTTGTCGATGTAGACCTCGAACTCGATCAGCCGGCCCAGGGTGCTCTTGCTCACCACCACGTCGTTGAAGGCATAGGTGGCATAGAGCACGTCATCGTGACGCTCGACGCTGGCCGTCAGCAGGATGCGGTCCTCGGCGATATATTCCCCGGCCAGCATCTCGTCGAGAGTCGAGAACATGGTGTCCACCGACACATCGGCCAGGAAACCCAGACGCCCCTGGTTGATGCCGATCATGGGCACGCGGTAGTCGACCAGGGTGCGTGCCACGTTCAGCAGAGTGCCGTCGCCCCCCATAATGACGGCGAGGTCGGCGGATTTGCCGATCTCGTTCAGGGTGGCGGTCTGCAGATCGCGGATCTGGCAGACCTCGGCCGTGTGGGCGGCGACGAGGACCGTATGCCCCCTTGCCGACAGATAATCGGCCAGGCGATGCACGGCGCTGCTGCTGGCGGCCGCGTAGTACTTGCCGACGATCCCGATCGTCTTGAAATTCGTGCCCATGACGTGAAATTATACGTTGACCCAATACCGGACCGCCCTCACTCTGATGCCATGCTCAACGAGCGCGCACGCATCCTGCTGAAGACCCTGGTCGAGCGCTACATCGAGGACGGCCAGCCGGTCGGCTCACGCACCCTTTCACGCCAGGCAGGGCTCAACCTCTCGCCGGCCTCCATCCGCAACATCATGGCTGATCTGGAGGAAGGCGGCTACATCGTCAGCCCCCACACCTCGGCCGGCCGCATCCCCACCCCGCGCGGCTATCGCCTGTTCGTCGACTCGCTTTTGACCGTCAAACCCTTGGAGGGCCCGCAGCTGAGCCAGATCCAGCACAGCCTGACCCCCGCCGACCCGCAGCGGCTGGTCAACACCGCTTCGCAGCTGCTGGCGGAACTCACCCACTACGCCGGGATCGTGCTCACGCCCAAGCGGCGCAACCAGCAGCTGCGCCAGATCGAATTCCTCAGCCTGTCCGACAAACGCATCCTGCTGATCATGGTGACCATGGACGGCGAAGTCCAGAACCGGGTCATCCTCACCCAGCAGCCCTACACGGCAAGCCAGCTCACGCGCACGGCCAACTTCTTCAACCAACACTTCAGCGGCCTGAGCTTCGAACAGGTCCGCCCGCGCCTGCAGCAGGAATTGCAGGACCTCAAGGCAGACATCAGCAAACTCATGGAGGCCGTGGTGCAGACCGGCGCCGAGGCCTTCAGCGATCGAGGCGCGGGCTGTGTCGTCGCCGGCGAGGTGAACCTGCTCAGCACCCCCGATCTGGTATCCGACATGGGCCGGCTGCGTGAGCTGTTCAACCTGTTCGAGCAGCGCACCGAGCTGTTGCAACTGCTGGAGGTGGGGCATCATGCCTCCGGGGTGCAGCTGTTCATCGGTGCGGAATCGGGTGTTGCCCCCCTGGACGAATGCAGCGTCATCGCCGCCCCCTACGAGGTGGACGGCGAGGTGGTCGGCACCCTGGGGGTGATCGGCCCGACGCGCATGGCTTACGAGCGCGTCATCCCCATCGTGGACATCACCGCCCGCCTGTTGTCGAACGCACTGTCCTATCACTGATCCGATCCGGGTCAGGCGTGGCTTCCTCGCTCACCTCACACCCTCTCTGCCTATGTCCGCCTATTTACCCGAGCCCTCCTATCGCCACGACCAGTCCCGCCGCATCGGCATCCTCCTGATCAATCTGGGCACGCCGGAAGCGCCGACGGCGGCCGCCCTGCGCCCCTATCTGCGGGAATTCCTCTCCGACCGGCGCGTGGTGGAGATCCCGCAGGCGCTCTGGTGGCTGATCCTCAACGGCGTCATCCTCAACGTCCGCCCGCGCAAATCGGCCGAGAAATATGCCAGTATCTGGACACCGGAGGGCTCCCCGCTCAAGGTGCACACGGCCAGGCAGACCGAATTGCTGCGCCAGGCCCTGCGGACACGCACACCCGTGCCGCTGGTGGTCGAATACGCCATGCGCTACGGTCAGCCCTCGGTTGCGGCCAGCCTGGCCAGGCTGCGGGAGCAGGGTTGCGACCGGATTCTGGCCCTCCCCCTCTACCCGCAGTATGCCGGCAGCAGCGCGGGCACCGCCCTGGACGCGGTCTTCCGCGTCCTGCTCAGGACCCGGAACATGCCGGAGCTGCGCACCGTCAGGCATTTCCACGATCACCCCGGCTACGTCGACGCCCTGCGCCAGAGCGTGGAGAGCTACTGGGCCGAACACGGCCGCCCGGACGTGCTGCTCATGAGCTTCCACGGCGTGCCCCGGCGCACGCTCGATCTGGGCGATCCCTATCACTGCGAATGCCACAAGACCGGGCGGCTGCTGGCCGAAGCCCTCGGTCTGGGGCAGGAACAGTATCGGATCACCTTCCAGTCCCGTTTCGGGCGCGCCGAGTGGCTCAAGCCCTATACCGCCGAGACCCTGGAGGCGCTCGGGCGCGCCAAGACTCGCCGTCTGGACGTGGTCTGCCCGGGCTTCGTGGCCGACTGCCTGGAGACCCTGGAGGAGATCGCGATGGAGGGGAAGACGACCTTCCTCAATGCCGGGGGTGGCGAGTATCGCTATATCCCGGCCCTCAACGAACGGCCGCTGTGGATCAGCGCCCTGGCCGACCTGACGCTCACCCATCTGGCCGGCTGGCTGCCGGAGAGTTGGAATGAGCCGGCAGAACAGGAGGAAGCGGCAGTGAGACTCCAGCAGGCACGCGCCCTGGGAGCAAAGAACTAGTCTGAAGGCCGCACGAATATTAGAGTTTGCTTGTTGACTGGTACGTCTTCCTCATGCACATTGCGCGCATGCCCGAGCCAGCTTATGGATTAAGCTCACTGGGCAAAGCCTGAGCCGGCGGCCTACCGCCGTTTTTTATCTTGTCTTTGGAGGAGTGCATGAATAAGAAACTGATCGCAGGCATGCTCGGCCTCGGTCTGCTGGGCACGGCCGGCAGTGCCTTGGCGTCCGACGCCCACACCCGCATCATCGCCAGTACGTGCCTGTCGTGCCACGGTGCCGATGGCAAGAGCAAGTCCGCCATGCCCTCGCTGGCCGGCATAGACAAGACTTACTTCGTCACTCAGATGAAGGCCTTCAAGTCCGGGCAGCGTCCCGCCTCGGTGATGCATCGCCATGCGCCGGGCTACACGGATCAGGAGTTCGAGAAGATGGGCGAGTATTTCGCCGCGATGAAATGACACCGGACCACCTGATCTGATCGAGGAGAACGCATATGAACTTCAAACGTCGTGATTTCCTGACCGCCGGCGCCGCCATCGCAGCGGCCGGCGCCCTGCCTGGCTGCGCCAGTATGGGCAGTGGCGGCGCCCCGCACGTGGTGGTGGTCGGTGCCGGCTTCGGCGGCACCACCTGTGCCAAGTACATCCGCAAGTGGGACCCCAACATCAAGGTCACCATGATCGAGCCGAACGACAAGTTCATCTCCTGCCCCATCTCCAACTGGGTGTTGGGCGGGATGAAGACCATGGCCGACATTACCCACGGCTATGACACCCTGATGAAGAAGTACAACATCAACTGGGTGAAGGACACAGTGGTCGGCATCGACGTGGATAAGCGCACGGTGAGGACCGCCGGCGGCCAGACCATCGCCTACGACCGCCTGGTCCTGGCGCCGGGGGTGGAAGTACGCACCGACACCGTCGAAGGCTACAAGGAGGCACATGCCGCGCAAAAGGTGGTGCACGCATGGAAGGCCGGCCCGGAGACGGCGCTGCTGCGCAAGCAACTCGAGGCCATGCCGGACGGCGGCGTGTTCGTCATGTCCGTGCCGACCGCCCCCTACCGCTGCCCGCCCGGGCCTTATGAGCGGGCCTGCATGGTGGCGAGCTACTTCAAGAAGGCGAAACCCAAGTCCAAGATCATCCTGCTCGATGGCAACCAGGACGTGGCCTCCAAGCCGGGCCTGTTCAAGTGGGCGTGGAAGACCTACTACGACGGCATGATCGATTATCGCCCCAACAACGGGCCGAAACGGGTCGATCACAAGACCATGACGGTCCATACCGAGTTCGACGATGTCAAGGGCGACGTGCTCAACGTCGTGCCGGCACAGCGGGCCGGCGAGGTCACGGCGCTCGCCGGCGCGCGCAACGACAGCAACAAGGTCTGGTGCGTGGTCGACTTCGTCACCTTCGAGTCCACCGCCGCCAAAAACGTGCACATCATCGGCGACTCGGTGCTGTCCAACCATCCCAAGTCGGGCCACATGGCCACCAACCACGCAAAGGTCTGCGCCAGCGCCATCGTCGAGCTGCTCAACGGCCGCCAGCCGGCACCCACCCCCGTGGTCGCCAACACCTGCTACAGCGCGGTGTCTGAAACCACGGCCGGTCACGTCGCCACCGTGTTCCGCTACAACCCCGAGAAGAAGCAGTGGGACGCGCAACCGGGCGGTGGTGCGAGCTCGCAGGGCGACGAGATCAACCACGTCTTCAACTGGGCCTGGGCCGAGTCGATCTGGGCGGAAATGCTCACCTGATTCAGACTGCAGGCAAGCGCATACGGGGCCCCACGGGGCCCCTTTTCATTTCGATGGCGAACCGGCGCCATACTTGCGGATGATACCCACCACCACGCCGAAGATCTCCAGGCTACCCCTGGGCCGGATCACCGGGTAAGCCGGATTGGCGGGCCTGAGGACATAGACGCCCTGCTCCCTGGCCAGGTACTTGAGGGTGAACTCGTCATCGACGACGGCCACCACCAGGTCGCCCTCACACGCCTGGTGGCCACGCTCCACCACGGCGATGTCGCCCGGATGGATGCCGGCATCCTGCATGGAGTCGCCCTTCACCCGCACCAGCACGGTACGCGAGGGGTGCTCGATGAGGTATTCATCCAGGGTCAGGCTGTCCCTGACCGAGTCGTCGGCGGCCTGGGGGAGACCGGCACGCACCGACTCGGCCAGGACGCGCTCGAAGAAGCGCGGCCCCGGCTTCAGGCGCCGGTCCGGCATGGCCTCCAGATAACCGTTGAGCCGCAAACGGGCCACCAGGGCGGCGACGGAGGACTTGGACTTGAGCCCCAGCAACTCACCGATGCCGGAATAGGGTGGAAACACCCGATGGCGGGCGTAATAGTCCTGCAGTTTCGCGAGATAGTCGGTGTCTTGGGACATGGCAGGCAAACGGGAGAGTCAACCTGCCCCGAGTATAGAACGATCGTTCTATATTCACAAACGTTCTCGACAAACGCTCGCTATTCCACCCGAATCCGTGTCGATGCTGCCGGTCGCCTTGCAGGTCGGGCTTCAGCCTGACACCCAAGCCGTCGGACCGAAGTCCGAGCTACATAGGGTTGGTCGGGATCAACGCGGATCAGGGTTCCAGGTAGACCAGAACACAGCCATCGTCACCGCAAGAAAGATAGCCACCGGTGTCATACCAGTCCGGCAGCACCCAACGCTCGCAGGACCGATCGTCGACCATCAGCCGATGATGGGCAGGGCGGTGGGTATGGCCGTGGATCATGCGCTGCACGCCGTATTGACGGAAGGCATTCAGCACGGCGTCGGGGTTGGCGTCCGTGATCTCGGGCCGCTTGTTGCCTTTGACCTGCTCGCTGCGGGCGCGCAACTCCCGCGCCAGGGCCACACGCTCCGGCAGCGGACGGGCGAGAAAGGACGCCTGCCAGGCCGGATCGCGCACCAGGCGACGGAACTGCTGATAGTCGAGGTCATCGGTGCAAAGGACATCACCGTGCAGCAGGAGCGTGGGCCGGTCGAAGAGATTCACGACATGCGGCTCCGTCAGCAAAGTGGCCCCGCTGGCGCGACAAAAATCCTCCGCCAGGAGGAAGTCGCGATTGCCGTGCATGACATAGAGCCGCACGCCATGCGAAACCAGCCGCTGCAGCGCCGCGACCACCTGGGCATGGAAGGGGTCGGTCAGGGCATCATCCCCGACCCAGGCCTCGAAGAAATCCCCCAGGATGTAGAGCGCCTCGGCGGCCGGGGCCGTCTCGATCAGGAAGCGGAAGAAGCGCGCATTGGCCCCCGGCCGCTCGGCGGTCAGATGCAGGTCCGAGATGAACAGGCTCCCAAGTCGTTCGGCATGCCGCCCCAAGGACGACTTGGCGGCCTTGGGGGCTGGCTCGGATGTCATTTCCGAGCCGGGCGCGAAAGCAGCCCGCTCGCTCACAGGTAACGGCTACCCGTGGTGACGACCAAG
Organism: uncultured Burkholderiales bacterium; assembly: GCA_938038385.1. Taxonomy (GTDB): domain Bacteria; phylum Pseudomonadota; class Gammaproteobacteria; order Burkholderiales; family Thiobacillaceae; genus JANWZL01. The sequence goes on along the minus strand of CALHRD010000019.1, from coordinate 8,253 downwards.
CCTAGCGGACCTCCACCCGCTCGATGATCACGCTCTCCAGGGGCACGTCCTGGTGGCCTGCGCGCATACCGGTTCTGACCTTTCGGATCCGATCCACCGTATCCTGACCGGCGGTCACGCGGCCGAACACGCAATAGCCGTAGCCCTGGGCGGTGGGCTCGGTGTAATCGAGGAAAGGGTTGTCCGTGACGTTGATGAAGAACTGGCTGGTGGCGGAGTGCGGGTTGGGGGTGCGCGCCATGGCGATGCTGTAGGCGGTGTTCTTGAGGCCATTGTCGGCCTCGTTCTGGATCGGTGCGCGGGTCGGTTTCTGCTGCATGTCCTCGGTGAATCCACCGCCCTGGATCATGAAGCCATCGATGACGCGGTGGAAGATGGTGCCGTCATAGTGGCCGTCGGTGGCGTAGCGCAGGAAGTTGGCGACGGTGTCGGGCGCCCTGGCGGCATCGAGTTCCAGGGTGATGGGACCGAAATTGGTGTGCAGGATGACCATGGCGTAGTCCTTTGTGGAGATCAGCGGCCACGGGCCGCAAGCTGGGTGGTGTTGGGCAGGCTCTGTTCGAGGGCGATACGCCATTGGCCGTCATCCAGGCGCCAGTACAGCCGCTTCGGCGTGCTGTTGCTGAAGCTGTCGCTGCTGTAGCTCTGGGTGAAGCTGGTGACTGCAAGTCTGGCATCCGGATAGAGAAAGACGCTGACATCGGACAGTCCGACGCGGATCCATGCCTTGTTCTCGATGTTGCGGCGCTTGTTCGCCGCCCACGTCTTGTCCAGCATCTCCGGAGCGTAGTGGCGCAGGAAGCGCGGCGCTTCCCGCGCCTCCCAGTCCGTGCGCCAGAGGTCCAGCACGGTGAGGATCTCCTGACGATGCATCTCCCAGGTGACCGGATCCACCCATTCGGTACGGTCGGCGATGAGGATCGGCGTCCTGCCGACCTCGATGTAGCGTCCAAGGTCGTCGAGATCGGGGTTGGCAAGTACCACGCAACCGTCGCTGGCCCGCGGCGGCCTGCTGTAGGTATTGGAAGGTGTGCCGTGAATCCAGATGCCGTGGCCACTGCGACCGTGCAACCGATCCCATTCGTTCGGATAGTTCAGCGGATAGGCGCCAGCCCCGTAGAAATCGGTCAGGCTCTGGCGCGGCAGATGCTGTGAGATGGTGTACACCCCCACCGGGGTCTTCTTGTCGCCCTCGACCTGCTTGTCGGTGCCGTTGCGGCCGATGGTCATGTAATAGTCCCGCACCAGACGGGGCACGCCGTTGACGTTTTCGAACACATACAGACGCGCACGACCCGCATCCGCCAGCAGGGCATATCTGTGTTCGGGGGCCAGTTGCAGCACCTGCTTGGGCAGGTAGCCCTGCTCGGGCTGATCGAGATAGCGCAGGAGCCTCACCCGTGCCTCCTCGCGCAGATCGGTCAAGGAGGCCTGCGAGGCCCTCGGCGCCTCGCCCATGGTGGACAATGGCCGGGCGCGGGCGAGGAGGAGGTCGCCCCGGATCAGATGGGCCAGCCTGAAATCGGGGCGGATGGAGATGAGCTGGTTGACGTTGTTGAGCGCGGTGTCCAGTCGGCTCGCGCGGATGTCCTGCAGGGTCTTGGCCAGGAGGGCGTCCGGCGAGGGAAACAGGTTGTGCGTATCGGCGGCGGCGAGCCTGATCGCAGCGTCGTCGGCCAGCGACGGCCAGGCGAGGACAAGCGCGAACAGCAGGGCCAGAAGACGATGCCAGACCAGGAAGATCATGACCTCAGCGCTCCCTGACGATCTTCCACAGCCCGTCCTGCAATTCCAGGTCCAGGGTCTTGCTGTAGGTGCCCTTCAGGTGGTCGGCCTCGTAGCGCTGCCGGAACCTGGCCTGGGCCTTGTCGCCCTTGAGCTGGATGCGCAGGTCGCTGACCTCGACCTTGATCTGGCTGGGGGCCTGGACACGCCGGTTGCGTTCCGCCTCCCATGCGGCCCGATCCTGCCCCCGTGGCGGCTTGAAGTTGGCCGCGTAAAAAGCCAGATAGGCCGGCACATCCTGCCGGCTCCACGCCTGTGCCCACTCCCGCACCCTCTGTTCGATGAGGGTCCTGGTCTCGGTTGGAGATGAGACAGACACGGAAAGAGATGGTGTGGACCCGCTTGCCGCTGCTGGTTCGGCTCGGGGCCGGCGCGAGGCATCATCCTCCCGGATCACCTCGGCGTCGGTTTGAGTGCCGGGCTCGGAGGCCGATGCGGCCGCCGCTTTGACTTCGGCAGGGGCCGCAGGCTCGGGGCTGGCCATCACGGCGTCCCTGGCCGACGCGGCTGCAGTCGTCCCCGCAGGCGGCGTTTTGGCCGCCGTCTTGACCGGGGCCTTGGCCGCTCCCGGCTTCGCCGCTTCGACCTTGGCGGCATCGGAACCGCGTGCCGGACTGAACAAGTCCCGGATCAAGGCCAGTTTGGTCTGGGCCGAGAGGTTGGACTCGTCCAGTTGCAGGGCCTTGTCGTAGGCCAGCGAGGCCATCTTGGCATAGATGTCCCCCAGGTTCTCATGCGCCGTGGCGTAGCTGGGGTGCGTGCGTATGGCCTGCTCCAGGCTCTGCTTGGCGCGCTCGTACTGGCCCTGGGCGGCATAGAGCACGGCCAGATTGTTGTAGGGCTCGGGCAGCTGCGGATAGTCCGCGGTCAGGTCGGAGAAGACCTTGATCGCCTCCTGGTAGCGATTGAGCTCGGTCAGGATCAGCCCCTTGAGAAAGCGCCCCTGGGCATCCTTGGGATTGCCGGCCAGATAGGCGTCGATCCTGGTGAGGGCACTGGCATGTCGTCCCTGACGGAACAACTGGCTTGCCTCCTGCATGCCATCGGTATTGGCAGAGACCAGCACCGGCAGCAGGACGAGGAACACGAGGGCGAATCGATCGATGGGCATTGGTGCTATACTTTTGACCGCGTCGTACGGTTGGTGACCGCGCCAATTCTACACTACAGCCCGATACCCCTGCAGCCATTCGCCTTCCGCGCACCCGACCCATGAGCGACCACGCCCCGGTCCAGCATTTCATCCGCACCATCATCGACAACGACCTGGCCAGTGGCAAGCACTCCACCGTCGTCACCCGCTTTCCGCCAGAACCGAACGGTTATCTGCACATCGGCCATGCCAAGTCCATTTGCCTCAACTTCGGCCTGGCCCTGGACTACGGCGGCATCTGCAATCTGCGTTTCGACGACACCAACCCGGAGAAAGAGACGCTGGAATACGCCGAGGCCATCATGGAGGACGTGCGTTGGCTGGGCTTCCAGTGGGCCGGTGAGGTACGCTGGGCATCGGACTACTTCCCGCAGCTCTATGAATATGCGGAGGAACTGATCCGCAAGGGCCTGGCCTACGTCGACGACTTGAGCCCGGAGCAGATGCGCGAATATCGCGGCACCCTGACCGAGCCCGGCCGCGACAGCCCCTGGCGCGGCCGCGGCGTGGAGGAGAATCTGGACCTGTTCCGTCGCATGCGCGCCGGCGAGTTCGCGGACGGCTCGCGCACCCTGCGCGCCAAGATCGACATGGCGAGCCCCAACATCAACCTGCGCGACCCGGTGCTCTACCGCATCAAACGGGCGCATCACATCCGCACGGGGGACGCCTGGCTGATCTACCCCATGTACGACTACACCCATTGCATCTCCGACGCCCTGGAGGGCATCACCCACTCCCTGTGCACCCTGGAGTTCGAGGACCACAGGCCGCTCTACGACTGGGTGCTGGACAACATCAGCATCGGCTGCCACCCGCAGCAGATCGAGTTCTCGCGGCTGGAGATGCATTACACGGTGACCAGCAAGCGCAAGCTCAGCCAGCTCGTGGCCGAAGGACGGGTGGCGGGCTGGGACGACCCGCGCATGCCCACCATCCACGGCATGCGTCGGCGAGGCTACACCGCCGAGGGCATACGCGAATTCGCGCGGCGCATCGGCATCTCCAAGTCCGAGAACATCGTCGATCTGTCCGTTCTGGAAGCTTGCATCCGCGAGGACCTGGAGGCCAAGGCCCCGCGGGTCATGGCGGTGATCCGGCCGCTGAAGGTCGTGCTGACCAATTTTCAGGCTGGCGTCACCGCCAGCCGCGCGGCCGGTTTCCACCCCAACCACCCCGAGTTCGGCAGCCGCGAAGTGCCGATCCACAGCGAGATCTGGATCGAGCGCGACGACTTCACCGAGACGCCGCCCGCCGGCTGGCAGCGTCTCACCCCGGGCGGGGAGGTGCGACTGCGCTACTCCTATGTCATCCGCTGCGACGAGGTGATCAGGAACGAAGAAGGGGAAGTGGCCGAACTGCGCTGCAGCATCGACCACGACACCCTGGGCAGGAACCCACAGGGGCGCAAGGTCAAGGGGGTCATCCACTGGGTCTCGGCGCTGCACGCCCTGCCGGCAGAGGTACGCCTCTACGACCGGCTGTTCACCGATCCCGAGCCGGACGGTCACAAGAACCGGGATTTCCTGGATTTCCTCAACCCTCACTCCCTGGAGGTCGTCCAGGGCTGGGTCGAACCCTGCGTGCGCGACGCTCCCCCCGAGACCCGTTACCAGTTCGAACGGCTCGGCTATTTCTGCACTGATCGCCATGACCATCGGCCCGGCGACCGGCTCGTATTCAACCGCACGGTGAGCCTGAAGGACTCCTGGGCGAAAGGACCGACCGGCCCCTGAAGCACGAGGACGCAATGTACGGACGCATAGTGGTGGCCATGGATGGCAGCGAGACGGCACGACGTGGGTTGGATGCCGCCATCCGGCTGGCCCGGGACGGCAACGGCAGGCTGCTGCTCGTGCATGTCGTGGAGGAGTTCATGCCCCTGGCGATCAACGGCGACTGGACCCTGCCCGCACTCCCGGTCGAGCCCTATTCTGAAGCGGCAACCCGCCTGCTGGAGGATGCACGGGAGATTTGCCGTGCCGCCGGTGTCATGGCCGAAACCCGCCTCCTGGAGGCCGCCGGCCGCCGCGTCGGCCCCCTCGTCTCGGAGACGGCCGCCGAATGGCAGGCCGACCTCATCGTCGCCGGCACCCACGGTCGTCGCGGCCTGGACCGCCTGCTGCTGGGCAGTGTCGCCGAGGGCATCATCCGTACGGCACGCACGCCCGTTTTGCTGCTGCCCCCGGTCTAGGGCCGCCATGCTCACCCTCTACAACTCCCTCACCCGCAGTAAAGAGGTTTTCACGCCCATCACCCCGGGCCAGGTGCGCATGTATGTCTGCGGCATGACCGTCTACGACTTCTGTCACCTGGGTCATGCACGGGTGCTGGTGGTGTTCGACATGATCGCGCGCTGGCTCAGGGTGTCCGGCTATCAGGTCACCTATGTGCGCAACATCACCGATATCGACGACAAGATCATCAAGCGGGCGCAGGACAACGGCGAGCCCTATACCGCCCTCACGGACCGCTTCATCCGCGCCATGCACGAGGACGAACAGGCCCTCAACGTCCTGCCGCCGGACCGGGAACCCCGTGCCACGGAATACGTGGGCAAGATGCTCGACATGATCCAGGCCCTCATCGACCGTGGCCATGCCTATCCGGCCGACAACGGAGACGTCTATTACGCCGTGCGCAGTTACCCGAGCTATGGCCAACTCTCCGGCAAGTCCATCGAGGCGCTGATCGCCGGCGAGCGGGTGGAAGTGGATCCGCACAAGCGTGACCCGCTCGACTTCGTGCTCTGGAAGGCGGCCAAACCGGGAGAGCCGTCCTGGCCCTCGCCCTGGGGGCCCGGCCGTCCGGGCTGGCACATCGAGTGCTCGGCCATGGGCAGCGACCTGCTGGGGCCGCATTTCGACATCCACGGCGGCGGCCAGGACCTGCAGTTCCCCCACCACGAGAACGAGATCGCCCAGTCCGAAGGGGCGCATGGCTGCAAGTTCGTGAACTACTGGCTGCACAACGGTTTCGTGCGTGTCGACGACGAGAAGATGTCCAAGAGTCTGGGCAACTTCTTTACCATACGCGAGGTACTGACCAAGTACGACGCCGAAGTCGTGCGCTTCTTCATCCTGCGTGCCCACTACCGCAGCCCCCTGAACTATTCCGACCAGCACCTGGACGACGCCAAGGGGGCGCTCACCCGGCTCTACACCGCCCTACGCGGGCTGGAGGTCCCGACCCTGCCGCCGCAATGGAACGAGCCCCATGCGGCCCGCTTCAAGGCTGCCATGGATGACGACTTCAACACGCCGGAGGCCATGGCCGTGCTGTTCGAACTGGCCGGCGAGGTCAACAAGACGCGCGCGCCCGAGATGGCCGCGCAGCTCAAGGCATTGGGCGGTGTGCTCGGCCTGCTGCAACGCGCCCCGGACGACTTCCTGCAGGCAGCCGGCACTGCCGCCGGCCAGGACTACCCCGAGGCGCGCATCGAGGCCCTGATCCGGGAGCGTCTGGAAGCCCGGCGGGCGAAGGATTTCAAGCGGGCCGACGCCATCCGCGAGGAACTCAGAGCGGCCGGCATCCTGCTCGAGGATACCCCCCAGGGCACCACCTGGCGGCGAGACTGACCTCGCGGCACAGGCCGCGGATGAGCGCCATGGCATGTAAAACTGCTGCCAGCCATGCTTCACGCAGGCGCTTCAGAGCAGCATCCTGGGTAGATCGCCGAGTATGAATTCGCCCGCCTCGGCCGACAGTTCGGCTTGCCCGCCCTCGTCCAGACCCAGTATTTCCAGACACCGCGGTCCCAGCTTGTCCCATTCGTGATCGACGGCGAGCTGGGCGTTGTCCTGCAGCAGCCTGTCGGCGAACTGGGCCAACGCCACCAGGCGCAGGCGAGACGGCTGCGGCACTTCGGCGGACGCGTCCAGCTCGGCGATGGCATGATGAAACAGGATGCCCCAGGCCATCTCGTCCGACAGCCGCCAGTCGGATGCCAGCTTGGAGCCGACCACGGCATGGTCGATACCCAGGACAGATCGCTCCACCTCGGTGAAGGACAGCCGGGGCTCGGCCCGCGCACGCGTCAGTGTATTCGCGTAATCGGGCTGCCTGATCTGCATGACCGCCATACCACAGTCGCGGAACAGGCCGAAGGTGTAGGCATCGGCTGGACGCAAGCCGAGTGATCTGCCCAGCCTGAGGGCCAGCCAGTGCGAGAGCACGGCGATCTTCAGGGACGCGTCCCACAGTTCGTCCAGCTCCGGCCGCCGTGGGAAGGTGTGCCGCAGCAGTATGCCCGCCACCATGCGCGAGGCCACTTCCAGGCCCAACAGCATGAGGGCATCCTGGACCGAAGAGGCGCGATGCTGCAGTCCGAAAAAGGGCGAGTTGACGGTCTTGATCAGGCTCGCCGAGAGGGTCATGTCCTCGCTGATCAGCGAGGCCAGCCTGAGGAAGTCGGGCTCCTCCTGGCGGGTCTCCAGGAAGATCTGGTCCAGAATGCCCGGACGCGGCGGGATCTCCATCTTTTCCAGTACGGACTCCACGTTCTTGTACAACTCGATCAGTGACGACATGGCAACTCCCTCGACAAACCCGGCGTATACCTCAGCCCTGATTCCGTGTTGATCACGACCAACCCGGTGTAGGTCGGACTCTGGTGCGACGGGTTGGGTGTCGGGCTGAAGCCCGACCTACGAGGCAACCGGCAGCATCGATACGGATTCAGGTCAGCTTCTAACGGTCACTACCGCCCGCAACTTTAAGCCTTGGAATCGAGACGGCGGGTTTGCCTCGCGCCAGGGGCAAAAAAAACGGCTGCCCTGGGGCAGCCGTCTTCCAAGGTCTTGGACCGGTTACTTCTGCGCGGGTTGTGCAGCGGGTGCAGGCGTGCCGGGAACCGCGAACAACTGGGACCAGGCATTGGGATCGAACGGGTTGAACACGGCCGGCGCGCTGCCAGTGGCCGGAGCGGCGCCGTAACCCGTGCTGCCCCATGGATTGCTGGTCGCGGCAGGGGCGACGCTGTAGCCGGTCGGGTTCAGGAAACCCGCCCACATCGGACCGTAGGTCTTGGGATCCATGCCGGCGCCCATCCAGCCCATGTAGTAGTTGGGGTTCATCGGCGCCACCATCAGGTTGATGGCCTTGGGATCGAGCGGGGCCATCATCCACTTCATGTACATGGCGGGGTTGAGGGTGTTCATCATCATGCCCCACATCTTGGGATCCATCGGCAGCATGGCCCAGCGCATCATCTTGCCCGGATCGGTCATGGTGGTCAGCAGCGCCGTGTAGAAGTTCGGGTCCATGGTGGCGGCGAGCCAGCGCATGTAGACGTTCGGATCGGCGAACTCGGCGAC
>CALHRD010000018.1 GCA_938038385.1 uncultured Burkholderiales bacterium | reverse complement strand
CCGCCCGTGGCGAGCGCACCGCCTGGAAGGGTATAGTTCACCGGCTTTGTGACCGTCCTGTCGCCCGTTACCGTCCGCAATAAACCATGTCAGCCGCCGCCCCCTCGCCCAAGGACCCGATGACGCCCTCCGAGCGCCGCGCCACGGTGTCGCTCGCCGGCATCTTCGGCCTCAGGATGCTGGGCATGTTCCTCATCCTGCCGGTGTTCGCCCTCTACGCCGAGACCCTGCCGGGCGGCGAGAACCACACCCTGATCGGGCTCGCCCTGGGCATGTACGGCCTGACGCAAGCGATGTTCATGATCCCCTTCGGCATGGCCTCCGACCGCTGGGGGCGCAAGCCGGTGATCGTCATCGGGCTGCTCATTTTCGCCCTGGGCAGTTTCCTGGCGGCCTGGGCGCCGGACATCCACTGGGTCATCGTCGGCCGGGCGCTGCAGGGGGCCGGTGCCATCTCGGCGGCTGTGACCGCGCTGCTGGCCGATCTCACGCGCGAGGAGAAGCGCACCCAGGCCATGGCCGTGATCGGCAGCACCATCGGGCTTGCCTTCGCCGTCTCGCTGGCAGCGGGGCCGGTGGTCTACCGCTGGATCGGCGTGCCGGGTATGTTCCTGGCCACGGGTGTACTCTCGCTGCTTGCCATCCTGGTCATCCGTTACTACACCCCCGAGCCGGGGGCGGTCGCCTTCCACTCCGATGCCGAGGCGAACCCGGCCCGCCTCAAAGACGTGCTGCGGCACATGGAACTGCAGCGTCTGAACTGGGGCATCTTTGCCCTGCATGCCGCGCAGATGGCCATGTTCGTCGTGGTGCCCTTCGCCCTGCTCAAGGCCGGCAATCTCGACGCCGAGCACCATTGGCAGGTCTATCTGCCGGTGCTGCTGCTGTCCTTCGTCTTCCTGGTGCCGGCCATCATCCACGGTGAAAAGCACGGACGCATGAAGCAGGTCTTCGTCGGCGCCGTGGCCCTGATGCTGGCGGCTCAGATCGGGTTGGCCTTCTCGCTCGATGAGTTCTGGGGCATCGTCGTGGCGCTGCTGGCCTATTTCGTCGCCTTCAACATCCTCGAGGCCTCGCTGCCCTCGCTCATCTCCAAGATCGCGCCGCCCGAGGCCAAGGGCACGGCCATGGGGGTGTACAACACCTCCCAGGCCCTGGGGCTCTTCTTCGGCGGCATGGCGGGCGGCTGGCTCGCCCAGCACGTCGGTTTCGCTGCCGTGTTCCTGTTCTGCGCCGCGCTGATGCTCGTCTGGCTCGGGCTCGCTCTGGGCATGACGCCCCCGCCGCGCGTCAAGACGCAGATGCTGCGCATCGGCCCAATGGACGAGCTGGAGGCCAGGCGTCTGGCGACACGGCTCACGGTCTTCGCCGGCGTGGAGGCGGTGAGCGTGCTGCCGCACGAGGGTACCGTGCTGCTCAAGGTCAGCCAGACCGGCTGGGACGAGGAGGGGGTGCGGCATGCGCTGTACGGCGGGCACGGGTACGGCGCACCGACCTGATGCCACGCCACGCCGTATAATCGACCTTTCAACTATGCTCATCGGGCGGGGGAGACGACCATGGCTTCTGTGAACAAGGTAATCCTGATCGGCAACCTGGGGCGCGACCCCGAGGTACGTTACATGCCCAGTGGGGACGCCATCGCCAATCTGTCCGTGGCGACCACCGAGACCTGGAAGGACAAGGCGGGCGAGAGGCAGGAGGCCACGGAGTGGCATCGCGTGGTCTTTTTCGGCAAGCAGGCGGAGATCTGCGGCCAGTATCTGAAAAAGGGCAGCCAGATCTACGTCGAGGGCAGCCTGCGCACGCGCAAGTGGCAGGACAAGGACGGCCAGGATCGCTACACCACCGAAATCCGCGGCGACCGCATGCAGATGCTGGGCGGTCGTGCCGGCGGTGGCACGGCGGAATACAACGATGTGCGAGACGAGACGGGGCGGACGACCGACGCCGGCAGCGGCGTGAAACAGGGCGGCGGCTTCGGCGATCTGGACGACGACATCCCGTTCTGAGCAACGGCAGACCGATCCGCAGATGGCGAGCGGCCTGTTTTCCCGCCTTTTCGACCACTCCCGGCGGCACCTTCCGCCCGAGTCCGAGCTGCTCGAGGCGGCGATCGAGCGAGCGGTACAGCGGGTGGAGCCCAGGCTGCGCCAGATTGGCGATTATCCACGGCGTTACCGCCGGCCGGTCGCCCACGCCCTGGACTTCACCGACCTGCACGGACGCGACCGCCGGCGCTGGACGGTGGTGTTGGTGCGCTGCCATCCGCGTCCCGAACTCCTCTCCATGGCCGAACGCCTGCGTGAGGCCAGCCGCTGGTTGCAGCTCTGACGACCATGGCGCGCATGGACACCGCAGAGTTGGGCCGGGGCACGCTGTTCCAGGCCCTGGTGGCTGCCGTCCGACGTTTCGGCCGCCACACGCCCGCGCAGTGGGAAGACCCGGTGCCGGGCAGCTACGGTTATGGCGATCTGCTCAAGATGACCTTGGCGCTCGGGCGCCTGACGGCCCGACTCACCGCGCCCGGCGAGCACGTCGGGGTGCTCATGCCCAACGTCGCCGCCACCGTGGCCCTGGTGATCGGGTTGTCGAGCCAGCGTCGCGTGCCCTGCCTGCTCAATTACACCGCTGGCACCGAAGGCATGCAGAACGCCTGCCGGGTGGCCGGCGTGCGCCAGATCATCACCAGCCGCGCCTTCCTCGAGAAGGCTCAGCTCACGTCCCAGGCCGAGGCGCTGAGTGGTGTGCGGCTGATCTGCCTGGAAGATCTGCGCCGTCGGTTCGGGCTCGCGGACAAGCTCTGGCTGATGGGTTACGCCCTGTGGTTCCCGGAGCGCGCGGTCGCGCCGGCCGATCCGGAGCAACCGGCGGTGGTCCTGTTCACCTCGGGTACGGAAGGGCGTCCCAAGGGGGTGGTGCTCTCGCACCGCGCCCTGCTCGCCAACGTGGCGCAGATCCTGCAGATCTTCCCCTTCGGTCCGCGTGACCGCATCTTCAACTGCCTCCCAATCTTTCACAGTTTTGGCCTCACCGCCGGCACCCTGCTGCCCCTGGTGAGCGGCGCACGCCTGGTGCTTTATGCAACCCCGCTGCACTACAAGGCGATCCCCCAGCTCATCCGTGACAAGGCCTGCAACACCCTGTTCTCGACCAGCACCTTTCTGCATCACTACGCCCGCCATGCCAGCCCGGAAGACCTTCAGAGCCTGAAATACGTGGTGGCGGGCGCGGAGAAACTGGCCGAACCGGTGCGTCAGGTCTGGCGCGAGCGTTTCGGCATCGACATCCTGGAAGGCTATGGCCTGACCGAGCTGGCGCCGGTGGTGGCGGTCAACCTGCCTGAGAGCAACCGGCCGGGCACCGTGGGGCGGCTGCTGCCGGGCATCGAGGCGCGCGTGCTGCCGGTGGCGGGCATCCCGAGGGGGGGGGAGCTGCACCTGCGCGGCCCCAACCTCATGTCCGGCTACTACCGGCCCGAGGCGCCCGGCGTACTGGAGCCGCCCCGTTCCGAGGCGGGCGAGGGCTGGCACGACACCGGCGATGTCGCCGAACTCGATGCCGACGGCTACCTCTCCATCCAGGGCCGGCTCAAGCGCTTCGCCAAGGTGGCGGGCGAGCAGGTCTGCCTGGATCTGGCCGAGGCCATCGCCCGCGCCGTCTCCAGCGAGGCCCAGCATGCCACCCTGGCCGTGCCGGAGCCGGGGCGCGGCGAGGCCATCGTGCTCTACACCACCGACCCCGCGCTGACGCGCGAACGGCTGGCCGCCGCCGCGCATCGGCTCGGCCAGCCGGAGATCGTCCTGCCCCGACGCATCGTCCACCGCGAGAGCCTGCCCCTGCTGGGTACCGGCAAGGTGGATTACCGTCGCCTGAGTCGAGAGGAGCAGAACATTTGAGACGTTCTGTCCATGTCTTCCTGCTGACCGTTTGGCTGCCGAATGCGACCGCCGAGGGGATCACCGAGGAGATCTTCCTGGCCGACCTGCCGCAGGTGCTCACCGCCTCGCGCATCGCCACCTCGCCCCTCCATACCCCGGCCCCCGTCACGGTGATCGACCGGGAGACGATACGCGCCTCGGGCTTCACCGAGATACACGAGGTGATGCGCCTGGTGCCGGGCTATCTGGTGGCGGACAGACCCCAGGGCTCGCCGGTGGTGGTCAATCGCGGGCTGGGTGATGCCTTCCCCAACCGCCTGCTGGTATTGGTGGATGGTCGCTCGGTGGTCAACCCCGCCACCGGCGCGGTCGATTGGCAGGATTTGCCCCTGCGCATGGAGGACGTCGAGCGCATCGAGGTCGTGCGTGGGCCCAATCAGGCGAGCTACGGCGCCGGCGCCTTCCAGGGCGTGATCCACATCATCACCCGCGAGCCGGGAGAAGACACCGGTGCCGGCCTGATCCTGGCCAGGGGACGTCACGGCTATGTCGATAATTACGCACGCATCGGCCGCAGCACGACGCGCTTCGATTGGCGCCTGAGCCTGTCCAGCCGCGCGGCGACGAATTTCCGGGATCTGGGGACTTTTGACCACGCCTATCAGGAGGACATCGAACGCCAGACCCTCACCGGCCAGCTGGTCTTCCGGCCGGTCCTGGACCAGGAGTGGCTGCTGGGCATCGGCCTGAGCCGCGGCGAGGACTGGGTGGGCAGTTCGCTCGCGCCGGCCACCGATCCCTACCGGGCGCGCAGGCAGCGTCAACGCAGTCTGCGTCTGGCCTGGCACAAGCATTACGCGCCCGGCTCGCAGCTCTCGGTGGAGTATGGCCGCTTCCAGCGCAACAAGCGGGAGAGTGCCACGCTGAGCGGCGCGGGTACCAGCACCCTGGTGCAGGATGATCTCGACGCCGCGCGCGACGCCCTGGAGCTGCAGCAGATCCACGCCTGGTCGGATGACGTCAAGGCGGTGTGGGGGGCGTCGGTGCGGCGGGATCGCGCCGAGTCCGCGCGTCAGCTCCATGCCCTGGGCACGGTCGAGGCCACGACCTGGCAGGTCTTCGCCAACCTGGACTGGCGCATCCATCCTGCCTGGCTGCTGCACACCGGCCTGACCGTGGAGCGGCTTTCCCAGGGCGATACCCTGCTCTCACCGCGGCTGGCGCTCAACTGGTCGCTCAATCCGGAACAGTCCCTGCGCCTGAGCGCAGGCCAGGGTTATCGCGCCCCGACCCTGGCGGAAAACCATGCACGCCAGGTGCTGCGCTATTTTGGCGACATTCCTGCGCTCCACGGCAAGATCATCGATATCGGCGGCTGGGCCGTCCAGCCCCTGCAACCCGAGCTGACGCGCTTCGCGGAAATCGGCTACGTCGCCCGCTACCCGCGGCACGCCTTGGTGGTGGACACGCGCTTGTTCGTCGAGCGACATCGACGCTACATCGACGATACGAGCTGCACGGTCGGGACGGACTGTCCCTTCCCCGTGCCGACGGATTACCTGCGCCCCCCGGCTCTGGGGCCGGACAAAGCGGATTATCTGTACAACACCGGCGGCGTCCGTACCCTGGGCGGTGACCTGAGCCTGGACTGGCGTCACCCCAGCCTGGGCCGGGTATTGGTTTCGCATGCCATCACCCGGATCCGTGCAGGCGCCGGTACGGACCGGGACACCGAGCGCACAGCACCGCGCCATGCGACCAGCCTGTTGTGGTCGTTGCCGCTGCCGGCCGGTTACAGCGCGAGCCTGGGCTATTACCGGGTCGGGGACATGATGTGGCTCAACGACGGGGATGTGCAGCCGTCCTATGAGCGCGTGGATCTGAAGCTCGCCAAGCGCCTGGGCGGCAAGGGCAGCGAAGACGAGCTGGCGTTGACCTTGCAAAACCTGAACGGCACACATGTCGAGTTCCGCAAGGATCACACCGTTCAACGCCAGGCTTTTGTGACCCTCAGACTCGCCTGGTGAGGATTGAACCCAGATTGTCCATTAGACCGGCCTTGGCCTGTGTTTGGGTTCAACCCAGGCATCAGCCGGGTACAGACGGAGGCGTTGTTGCGGCCTACGCGGGCCGCGCTCGCCCCTGATCGGTCATCTTGCGCGCAACTTCCCGGCGAGGCGTCCAACCTCGCCTGCGACCGTCGCGCGCAAACTGCCTCGATCATGCCCTTCGCGCCTTCCCGCGTCCCAATGAACAATCTGGGTTGAAATCCGACGGATTACCTAAATATCAGCGATCATTGATATAATTTCCGTCAGATTTTCGTCCCCGGAGGTCATCATGCCGATCTACGCCTACAAATGTTCCGATTGCGGTTTCGAGCAGGATGTCATGCAGAAAGTCAGCGATGCGCCGCTGACCGATTGCCCCCAGTGCGGCAAACCCACCTTCGCCAAACAGCTCACCGCTGCCGGATTCCAGTTGAAAGGCTCGGGCTGGTATGCCACCGACTTCAAGGGCGGCAGCGGCACACCCAAGCAGGAAGAGGCCCCGGCACCGGCCTGCGGTGCGGGCGGCTGTCCGGCCTGCGCAGCCTGAGCCTGGTCCACACATATCATCGGGCAAACGCCTGGGCGTTTGCCCGATTTCTTTGTTGACAACCGTCATGGCCCCGCTGCGGCGCTACTTCATCACCGGCCTGCTGATCTGGGTCCCGCTGGGGATCACGATCTGGGTGCTCGACGCCCTGCTCGGCGCCATGGACCAGACCCTGCTGCTGTTGCCCGAGACCTGGCGGCCGGAGGCCTGGCTGGGGGTGCGCATCCCCGGCCTGGGCGTGGTGCTCACGGCCGTGGTCATCGTCCTCACCGGCATGGTCAGCGCCAATCTCATCGGTCAGCGCCTGCTGGCCTACTGGGAGGGGCTGCTCACGCGCATCCCGGTGGTGAAGTCGATCTACGGCAGCGTCAAGCAGGTCTCCGACACCCTGCTCTCCGGCACCGGGCACGCCTTTCGCAAGGTGCTGCTGGTGCACTATCCGCATCCCCAGGCATGGTCCCTGGCCTTTCAAACCAACGTGCCCGGCGAGGTGCGCGACCATCTCGGAGAGGCGTGGCTGGCGGTGTTCATTCCCACCGCGCCCAGCCCGGTGAACGGCTTCTACTTCTATGTGCGGCGGGAGGAGACCATCGAGCTGGATGTTTCCGTGGACACGGCGCTCAAGTACATCGTCTCCATGGGGGTGGTCGCACCCACCCCGCGCGCGGTGGCCAACCATTATCCCGGCGATTGACTGCATCCACTCTCAGGACGAACGAATCATGCGTACCCATTACTGCGGCGCCGTCACCGCCGCCGACATCGACACCATGGTCACCTTGTGCGGCTGGGCGCATCGCCGGCGCGACCACGGCGGGGTGATCTTCATCGACCTGCGCGACCGCGAGGGCACGGTGCAGGTGGTGGTGGACCCCGACACGCAGGAGGCCTTCCGGGTGGCCGAGGAGGTGAGGAGCGAGTTCGTGCTCAGGGTGGAGGGGCGCGTGCGCCGCCGTCCGCCCGGCACCGAGAACCCCAACCTGCCCACCGGCGAGGTGGAGGTCCTGACCCAGTCCCTGGAGGTGCTCAACCCTGCCGCCACCCCCCCCTTCCTGCTCGACGACGAGAATCTCTCCGAGAACGTGCGCCTGACCCATCGTTACCTCGACCTGCGCCGGCCGGTGATGCAACGGCACATGCGCCTGCGCTACCGGGTGGCCAAGCTGATGCGCGACTATCTCGACGCACATGGCTTCATGGAGATCGAGACGCCCATGCTCACCCGCTCCACACCGGAGGGGGCGCGCGACTACCTGGTGCCCTCGCGCATCCACGACGGCATGTTCTACGCCCTGCCTCAGTCGCCGCAACTGTTCAAGCAGTTGCTGATGGTCTCCGGCTTCGACCGCTACTTCCAGATCGTCAAGTGTTTCCGCGACGAGGACCTCAGGGCCGACCGCCAGCCCGAGTTCACGCAGGTGGACCTCGAGACCTCGTTCATGGACGAAGAGGGCATCATGGAACTGGTCGAGGGCATGATCCGCCAGGTGTTCAAGGCGGCCATCGACGTGGACCTGCCCGACCCCTTCCCGCGCATGCCTTACAGCGAGGCCATGAACCGCTACGGCTCGGACAAGCCCGACCTGCGCGTGTCGCTGGTGCTGACCGAGCTCACCGACGCGATGCGCGACGTCGACTTCAAGGTCTTCTCGGGTCCGGCCAATGCCCCCGACGGCAGGGTGGCCGGGCTGCTCGTTCCGGGCGGCGGCGAACTCACGCGCGGCGAGATCGACCACTACACCGATTTCGTCAAGATCTACGGCGCCAAGGGCCTGGCCTGGATCAAGGTGAACGAGCAGGCGAAAGGCCGCGAGGGGCTGCAGTCGCCCATCGTCAAGAACCTGCACGATGCGGCGCTCACCGCCATCCTGGAGCGCACCGGCGCCCGCGACGGCGACCTCATCTTCTTCGGCGCCGACAAGGCGAAAGTCGTCAACGACGCCCTCGGGGCGCTGCGCGCCAAGATCGGCCATGAAAAGGGCCATGCCGTGAACGAATGGCGGCCGCTTTGGGTGGTGGACTTCCCCATGTTCGAGTGGAACGACGACGAGAAGCGCTGGGACGCCCTGCATCACCCCTTCACCGCGCCCAAGCCCGGCCACGAGGACTTGCTCTCCACAGATCCGGGCCGTGCCGTGTCGCGCGCCTACGACATGGTGCTCAATGGCTGGGAGGTGGGCGGCGGCTCGGTGCGCATCCACCGCGAGGCGGTTCAGGAGAAGGTGTTCGCAGCGCTCAACATCGGCGAGGCGGAGCGGCGCAACAAGTTCGGCTTCCTGCTCGACGCGCTGAAGTTCGGCGCCCCGCCGCACGGCGGGCTCGCCTTCGGACTGGACCGCCTGGTGGCGCTGATGGCGGGTGCGGATTCCATCCGGGACGTCATTGCCTTCCCCAAGACCCAGCGCGCCAACTGCCTGATGACCCAAGCGCCGAACGCAGTGGACGAGCGGCAGCTGCGCGAGCTGCACATCCGCCTCAGGAACCCTCCGGCGGTGCAAGGCTGAGGCGTGACGGCTGACGCAGCGGTCACGCCCTACAAGCTCCCGGTCTCGGTGCTGGTGGTGATCCACACGCCGGACCTGCAGGTCTTGATGCTCGAGCGGGCCGACCACCCCGGCTGGTGGCAATCGGTTACCGGCAGCCAGCACCCCGGCGAGACCCTGCGCGAGACGGCGGCGCGCGAGGTCATGGAGGAGACCGGCCTGGATGTCGCGGCCTACGAGCTGCAGGACTGGGGCTACACGAATGTGTACGAGATCTACGACTGTTACCGCCACCGCTACGCCCCGGGCACGACGCACAACACCGAGCACGTGTTCGGCCTCAGGCTGCCGACGGCCCTGCCGGTGAGGACGGCGCCGCGCGAGCACACGGCCTGGCGCTGGCTACCCTGGGAGCAAGCCGCGCACTTGTGCTTTTCGCCCAGCAATGCCGAAGCGATCCGTCGCCTGGCGCGCCAGCATGGGCTGGAAGCGCGAGCGCCTGTGGCAGAATAGACGGGCAACGCCACACCCGTCCGCCAGTTCCATACACCATGCGTCGGCGCGCCTTTCTGGCCCTGCTATCCCTGCTATCCCCGCTGTGCGGGCCGCTCACCCTGGCCCAGGCCGAACCGCGTCTGCGGGCGGTGGTCAACGTGGAGCGCAGCATGGCCTTCGGCAGCATCACCATCAAGGCCTATGTCGATGTGCCGGTAGACGGAAGACTGGCCTGGTCCGTGCTCACCGATTACGACCGCCTGGCCGAGTTCGTGCCCGACATGCATCTGTCCCGGCGTATCAGCAGGCCGGGTGAGCCGATACGTGTGCATCAGCGCGGCGAGAAGACCTGGCTGGTGCTGGATACCCCCTTCGAGGTCGTCCTGCTGATGCACGAGACGCCCTACACCCGCATCCACTTCCGCCAGCTCTCCGGCACCCTCAAGGACATGTACGGTGAATGGCGCCTGCTGCCGCTGGCCGATGGGGTGCGCGTCGCCTACGCGGCAAGGCTGGAACCTGGGCTCCTCTCGCCGCGTGTGCCCGGAGACGGCTGGCTGATCGAGGCGGACATCCAGCGCATGCTGGAGGCCATTGCCCGCGAGATGCTCCGGCGCAGGTCGGGCAGGACCGCGTCATGACGCTGGTGACCCGGCGCCTGGGGACGATGGCGGCGGTCATCGCCAGCCTTTGCCTGCCGCTTCAGGCGGTGGCCGCCGATGCCCGGGTGCGGGTGGAGGCAAACGAGGCGGTCATCAACGTCTATGCCGAGATCGACACCCGCGTCGACCGCGACCTGGCCTGGGGCGTGCTGACCGACTACAACCGCTGGTCGGAATTCATCCCGGACCTGCAGGTCTGTCGCGTCATCTCGCCGCCGGGTGAGGCGATCCGGCTGGAGCAGCGCGGCAGCATCCCCTGGCTGCCCAACTTTCCGTTGGTGATGATCGCCCTGGTGGAGGAACATCCGCCGCGCACCATCCGTTTCCAGCGCATCGCCGGCAATATCCGTGCCCTCGTCGGCGAATGGCAGATCCATGGCAAGACGCCGGTGCGCCTGGTCTATCGCTCCACCGTCATCCCCGGCTTCCCGATGCCGCCGGAGGCCAGCATCGAGATCTTCCGCCACGATGCCCGCGTGCGCCTGGAGGCGATGGCACGGGAGATGGAGCGGCGTGCCGCGGCTGGCCGCAGACCTTGAGGCGGGGGGCGTTCGAGCCGTCGGCGCCGGCGTTGCGTCGCACGAAGGGGCTCGTGCATACGCCCGACATGGGATCAAGCAGTCGTCACGAAGCCACGCCGACTTACTCGCCAGGCTGACAGATACAGCAGCGCACCGCGCGCGCCACAGACCAGAACCAGGGCGAGGAAAAGCCCATAGACCACGTGCAGCGCCTGCAGCAGGCCATAGATCGCCGCCACTGCCAGGCCGAACAGGATCTGGTGTCCGCGCTTGAGCGGAGTGGTGGCGGGGTCGGGGATCATGTACAGGGTGAAGATGATGAAGGCGGCGCTGGTCATGGGCAGGATGGGCACCAGCGGCGGGATGTCGAACAGCCAGGCCCGGACCTGGCCCTGCAGCAGGAAACCGACGATCCAGGCCGTCACCAGCGGCAGCCGCCCGGTGAACAGGGCGTGCAGGACGATGCCGCTCGCCAGCACGAACAGGGGCACGCCCCAGTCCCACAGGCCGCTCACGTTTTCCGTGAACTGGTAGGGCGGCGTCAGGCCGACGATGTCGTTGAAGAGAAGCAGGGTGACCACCACGGCAATGTTGGAGGGGTTGAAGACGTGCTGCGTCACCCCCGGCGCCACCGGCGCGCGGAACAGGACCTTGGACGCCATGGCGAAGGCGGCGGCGAAGGCGAGCGGCAGCAGGGCCTCGCCGGGAAAGAGCAGCATGGACAGGGCCATGCCGGGGATGATGGCAGGCGGAAGAAAGTTGAGGAAATTGGCCCAGCCGCCGGCGAAACGTACCGGCCTGCCCTTGGTGCGCGCATCCACCCACTCGAGCAGCATCTGCACGGCGATGGCGGTGCCGACGGAGACTGCGGGGTGCGCCCAGGCCTGCTCGAAGCCCAACACCCAGTGTCCGAGGCCCAGTATCCACAGCAGCATCAGCGTGGTGAAGTACCACAGCGCCACCAGCCGCCTCTGCTGGTCGGCCTGCGGATAGAACAGCAGGGTGGCGTTGGTGAAGGCGCTCATGTCTCAAGCCCCTTGCCCAACAGGACGGTGTGCCAGCCAGGCCTGAGCTGCAGACTGCGCGTCTGCATGCGTCCGGCCGGGTCGCGCCAGCTGATCTGCACGTCCAGCGGCCGATCCGCCGGCAACCTGCCCAGGCCGAAGTGCAGCTGGGGTGCGCGTTTACCGGAGTGGCCGTTGCCGCCATCGACCTGGGCGGTCAGCCGCCGCCCGTCGGGCAGGCGCACGCTCGCCTCGGCGCCGATGGCAGGGATGCCGCGCAGATCACCACCCGGATGTCCGGCAAGCACGCGCAACCCCTCGCCTGCGTGCAACGGCAGGAGCAGATTTAGCCCCAAGAAGGCATGCCGCTGGGGCGAGTCGTTGCGGTAGAAGGTGGAGTCTTCCCCCTGGTTTGCCAGGACGAAATCCAGGTCGCCGTCGCCGTCGACGTCGGCGATGGCGATGCCGCGCGTGACCACCGGGTCGCCCAGGCCGATCCGAGGTGCGAGGTCATGGTAGCGTCCGTCGCGCGCGCGCACGAAAAAGGCGTTCGGCTCGTGGCCGCTGATGTCGCTGCCGGGCTGGAACCTGGGCCAGTTGCGCGGGTCGCGCAGCAGGGCATCGTTGGCCGTGCCCAGGGCCTGCAGCTCCGGCCAGCGGTTGACGCGGCCCTTGACGAAACCGGTGGCCTGGATCGCCTCCAGCACGCCGTCGTTGTCGAAGTCGGCGAGCTTCGCGTCCCAGCCCCAGCCGCTGCGCGACAGCCCCAGCCGCTCAGCCCCCTGCACGTAGGGGGCCAGACCGCGGCGCATTTCCTCCACGCGTCCCGTGGACAGCCAGAGGAAATGACCCTCCTGCAGCGACCAGGTCGAGGAGATGTTGCTCACATGGATGTCCATGCGGCCGTCGCCATTGACATCGGCGAGCTCCGCCCCCATGCCCTTGCAGGAGTCCTGGCCGAGGACGAACGACTTGGGCGTGAAGAAGCCCTTTTCGCCGTGCAGTCGTGCGAAACGCAGGTGCCCAGGCACGGAACGGTTGTGCAGCAGGCGGTCTGGCCCGAAATCGTTGGCGAAGTAAAGCTCGGGTAGCCCATCGCCGTCCAGGTCGCCTGCGGCCACGGCCAGCGTCCATCCGCGGCTGTCCTCTTCGCTCAGGGCCGCGGAGGCGTCGCGATAAAGCAAGGTGGGCGTGTCGCCCGAGGTGGCGCCGACCCAGAGCAGCAGCCGGTTGCGGCCGCCGTTGGCGGAGCGGGAGGTGGACTCCGGCATCACCATCACCCCGCTCGCCTGCGCGTCGAGCAGAGGGGAGTCGTCCGGATAGGTGTTGCCAAGCACCAGGTCCGGGTGTCCATCGCCGTCCAGGTCGGCGAGCGTGGCGGCATTGCTGTACCAGCGCTCGACCTTCTCCACCACTTCGACGGCCCGATAGGCCGCGGGTGTGGGCGTGATGGTGCCGGCCCGACGCAGAAAGGCCACGGGCGTGCGGCCCCAGTAATAGACCAGGAAATCCATCGAGCCGTCCAGGTTGAGGTCGGCGATGAGGCAGCCCATGGGCGCCATGGTCTGGTCGTAGGGCAGGGGTGCGGGGGTGAGCAGGAAGGGGGCGTAGCGCTCGCCAGTGCCGGGCACCGGCAGGACGTGGACCTGGTCCGAGCGCGGTTCAACATGGCACAGGTCGTTGGGTAGCCCGTCGCCGTCCACGTCACCCAGGGCAGCAGCCGCCCCCATGGCCGAGACCCAGGCCGAGATGCGTTCCATGCTCGGGTGGACGGAGCGGACTTCGCGCTCGAAAAAGCCAGCCGGGCGGGGGATGGCCAGGGGTGTGAAGCGGAAACGCGCGGCCATCTCGGCTTCTTCCCCGGCGCCGGGCTTGGACGGCAGCGTCATGCCGTAGAGGGTGACGACGCTCAGTATGGCGGCCAGCAGGGTGCCGTGGCGGGACAAAAAGCGCGATGACCTCATGGCGGTTGGCTGTAGCCAGTGTCTCGGACTGATCCTGGGGACGGGTGGTACGATTGTACCGCAGCATGGGGCGGAGACAGACCGCGACCCGGTCAGAGCCGGCCTTGATAGCGCAGGATGGCGATGCCGTGGCAGACGGCGGAAAAGGCGAGCAGCCCCAGCACCTCCGGCGCCACGTCGCGCACGCCGCCGCCGCGCACGAAGACGTCCTGGAAGGCGTCCAACCCCCAGGACAGGGGCGAGAGCAGGGCCAGGTCCTGCATCAGCGGCGGCATCACCGTCTTGGGCACCAGGATGCCGCCCAGGGCGGCCATGATCATCACCGTAGCGGAGCTGAAGCTGGCCGCCTGCTCGGTGGTGCGGGCATACATGGCCACGGCGATGCCGAATCCTATGGCAGCGAGGCTGGCCGAGGCGCCGGTGACCAGCAGGGCGAGCGGCGCATCGCCCAGCTCCAGAGGGTCGCCGCCCAGCCAGGGCAGGACATGCACGCTCACCGCGAGGATGGAGGCCATCTGGATGAGGTTGATGACGAAGAAGGGCACGGCCTTGCCCCCCAGCACCACCCAGGCCGGCACGGTCATGGTCTGTAGCCGGAACAGGCTGCCCTGGTCGCGTTCTTTGATGAAGGAAACCGAAAGCGGCACGGTGAGGAAGAACATGGCCAGGAGGGTCCAGGCCGGCGCGTTCTGCTGCACGGAGGTGGGTGTGGGCCCCACCGCCCCCTTCGTCACCGGTTCCGCCGGCAGGGGCGCGAGCAGACGCGTCTGCTCCATGTCCGGCAGGGGGGCATAGTCCTTGCCCTGGGTGATGCGCAGGGTCTGCTCCAGTTGCTCGCGCGCGAGTCGCATCTCGACCTCGTGCAGGGCCAGGTCGAGCACGCCTTCCAGCACTTTGCGGTAATCGGAACGCAGGGCGGGATCGACCAGCACACGCACCGCCACCTGCCGCTCGATGCGCAGTTCGGGCGGCACCTGGGCCATGATCTCACCTACGCGGCGCTGGGCCTGACCGGTGGCGTCATCGGGGATCAGCACGGCGAACTTGTAGCGACCCTGCACGAGCCAGGCGCGCACCTCTGCCTCCGTGGCCCGTGACATGCGGGTGAGCTGGATGTGTGGGTTGGTGCGGAAGCTCGCCTCGACGCTGTCGCCGACCCGATCACCGGCCTGGGCGATCACCAGCACGGGGAAGGTGGCACCCGGCCGGTCACCGAAGGCATCGCGCAGCGCCAGCGACAGGATCAGTACGAAGAGCACCGGCATGACGAAGAACAGGATCAGGGCCTGCCGGTCACGGGCGATGATGCGCGTATCCTTCAACACGCTGGCGAGGAAACGGGAGAGATTGCCGTTCATGGCCGGGCGTCCTCGCCGGTATAGATCAGGAAGATGCGCTCCAGGCTGGCATGACCGTAGTCCAGGGATTCCACCCCAACCCCGTGTTCGCCCAAGGTCTGCAGCAAGGCCAGGGTCGCCTCCAGGGGATGCGGTGCGGTGGCGGTAAGACAGCGCCCACTCAGGTTCACATCGCCCACGCTTGGCAGGCCCTGCAGGGCCTGGGCCAGGTTGCTCGGGGGGTCACGATCCAGGCTGATCTGGATGCTGTCGTCGCGGTGACGGGCGAGCAGGGCATGCACATCCCCCTCCACGGCGACCCGTCCGCGGCTCATGATGGCCACCTGGTGGCAAAGTTGCTCGGCCTCCTCCATGTAGTGGGTGGTGAGCAGGATGGTCACCCCGGCGGCGTGCAGTTCGCGCAGCCGTTGATGGATCAGGGAACGGGAATGCGGATCGATGGCCACCGTGGGCTCGTCCAGGATCAGGATGCGCGGTTCGTGGATCAGGCCGATGACCAGATTGAGCCGCCGTTTGTAGCCCCCGGAATAGTGCTCCACCCGGCGGTCGGCCTGGTCGCCGATCTCTGCGATCTGCAGACAGGCCTCGATCCTTTCGGCCAGTCGCGACCCGCGCAGCCCCTGCATGCGGCCGAAGTACTCCAGGTTCTCGCGGCCGGTGAGGGTGGGGTAGATGGCCGGTTCCTGCGGCACCACGCCCAGCATGCGCTTGACCTCGGGCGAGAGCGTCTCGTGCCCGGCCAGCCGCACCGTGCCGGCTGTGGGTTTGAGCAGGCCGCAGAGGATGGATAGCAGGGTGGTCTTGCCCGCCCCATTCGGACCCAGGATGCCATAGATGACTCCCTGCGGCACGACGATGCTCAGATCATCGAGGGCAGGCGGGACATCATCGCGGAAGCGCTTGGTGATGTTTCTGACCTCGATTGCCGGCAGGTCGGCCCCGGCCGCCGTGCCGAGGGCGGAGGGGGCGCAGGCGATCCCCATCTAGCGGCGCACCCCGACAGGTGGTTCACCGGCAGGGCTGGCGTTGCGGGTCTGCATCTGCGGAAGAGGTGGCTTGGGGCGGGAGGTCATGGCGCGCGGGCGACGGCGTTAGGCTGCGATTGTACTGGGCCGGGACCGGCTGAGAAACCGGCGGTCCCTGAACTTTCCGGGCACGCTGCCGATAATCAGACCTGAATCCGCGTTGATGACGCCCAACGCTGTGTAGGTCGGACTTCAGTCCGACGCTTTGGGTGTCGGGCTCAAGCCCGACCTACGAGGCGACCGGCAGCATCGGCGGGGGTTCGGGAACAGGCATCGCTCGATTTGGGGCGATGCGGCCCTGAAACCATGTATCGAGTAGCCAGTCCATGAAACGAGCCCTGATCCTGCCGATGGCCCTGACCCTGCTCACGGGCTGTGACCGGCTTTACGAACGGGCGGGTCTGCCCGATCCGGCCAAGGTGCTGGCCGAGGGCAAGGCCATCGGTGGCGCCTGCCGTCATGCCGGCCGTGGCCTGGAGGATTGCTATGCCCTCAACCCCACGGCGGCCAAGTCGGCCATCTACGACGGCTGGAAGGAGATGAATGAATACATGGCCAAGAATGGCATGCAGGCGATCCCGCCGGAGATCAATCTGAAGACGCGTTTGAAGTCGGGCGGCAAGGCCCAGGAGAGCGAGTCCGAGGGCGAGGACGCGAAGGCGGAGCCGGCCAAGGACGACGCAAACGCGCACGCTGCCGGCAAAGGCTGAAGACGGGCTCTGGCGCATTCCCCCGGCCGTCCTGCGCCGGTAGAATCACCCGTATGAAACCGAGTCTGCGGATCACCTCGTACAACATTCACAAAGGCCTGTCCTTCTTCAACCGGAGGGTGGTGGTGCATGAAGTACGCGACCGACTCATGGCCATCAATGCCGACATCGTCTTCCTGCAGGAGGTGCAGGGGCATCACGCCCACCATATCCACCGCTACCGGGGCTGGCCCGAGTCGCCGCAGCACGAATATCTGGCCGGAGAGCTGTGGACCGATTTCGCCTATGGCCGCAACGCCGTCTACGACCATGGCCATCACGGCAACGCCATCCTGTCGCGTTATCCCATCCTGCGCTGGGAAAACGAGGACATCTCCGCACATGCCTTCGAGCGCCGCGGCCTGTTGCACTGCGAGATGGAGGTGACGGGTTTCGAACAGCCGCTGCATGCCATCTGCCTGCACCTGGCCCTGAACGAGTCGGGACGGCGCAAGCAGCTGCATCAACTGTCGCAGCGCATCCGGCGCATGGTGCCGGACGATGCCCCGCTGATCATCGCCGGCGATTTCAACGACTGGCGGCAGCGGGCCGGCCGTTACCTGGCGGCCGAGCTCGGGCTCAAAGAGGTGTTCGAGGCAGCGCACGGCCAGCCCGCGCGCAGCTTCCCGGCCGCGCTGCCACTGTTCCCGCTCGATCGCATCTATGTGCGGGGCTTCGGGGTGGCCTCGGCGCACGTGCTGCACGGCCCCAACTGGCGCCGGCTGTCCGACCACGCCGTGCTGACCGCACAGCTCAAGCCTGCCTGACGGCCATGGCGACACGTAAGCTGCTGCCATGTCGCCCTGCCCGTGCCTCACCTCCAAGCCCCGGTCTCTCAGCGGGAGGCGGGTGTCGTGAGTCGCTCGCGCGGTTTTCACGGTAAGCGGATCGCGTGCTGATCCCGGGCAACCGGCTGACCCTGCTGGAGAACGGGCGCCGGTATTTCCCCGCGCTGCTCGCGGCCATCGATGCCGCCCGGCATGAGGTCCACCTGGAAAGTTACATCTTCGAGCCGGACGAGACCGGTCAGATGGTGCTGGATGCCCTCGTGCGGGCGGCGAGGCGCGGTGTCAGGGTGCGCCTGCTGCTGGACGGCTTCGGCTGCCGGCATTTCCCGCCGCATGCGGCGCGACGCTTGCGCCTGCAGGGGGTGCAGCTGCTGTTCCACCGCCCCGAGCTGGGCCTGTTCCGCCTGCGTCGCCACCGGCTGCGGCGCATGCACCGCAAGCTGGCGCTGATCGATGCGCGCATCGGCTTCGTCGGCGGCATCAACATCATCGACGATCGCCGTGCCGGCCCCGGCCTGGCGTATGACTATGCCGTGCAGGTGGAGGGGCCCGTGGTGGCCGAGATCTGGCAGGCCATGCGGCGGCTGTGGTGGCTGGTGCGTTGGAGCCGCTTGCGTCGCCGGCCGCGTCTGGGCAAGGGGCCGCAGCCCAGCCTGGAACCGGTCGGCGATCAGGCGGCGGAGTTCCTGGTGCGCGACAACCTGAGACATCGGCGCGACATCGAGGAGGCCTATCTGGGGGCGATCCGCGCCGCCCGGCGCGAGATCGTCCTGGCCAACGCCTATTTCCTGCCCGGCCGCCGATTCCGTCATGCCCTGGTTGACGCGGCCGGGCGCGGGGTGCGGGTGGTGCTGGTGATGCAGGGCTATACCGACCACCGCTTTTACAAGCTGGCTGCACGTGCGCTCTACCGGTATTTCCTCGACCGGGGGGTGGAGATCCATGAATATCAAGCCGGTTTCCTGCACGCCAAGGTGGCAACGGTGGACGACGACTGGGCCACGGTGGGCTCCAGCAACATCGATCCCTTCAGCCTCCTGCTCTCGCGCGAGGCCAATCTGGTGGTGCGCGACCGGCGTTTTACCGGCGAGCTGCGCGCCAGCCTGCAGCGGGCCCTGACCTCGGGCACCTACCGCATCCACCCCATGGCCTGGCGACGCATCCCCTGGTACCAACGGCTCGCATCCTGGCTGGTGTACGGCGGCGTGCGCCTGGCCACCGGCCTGATCGGCTATGCCCGAGGCGTGGAGTAGTCAGGGCAGGATGTCGGCGACGGCGACTTCGCCGCTGCCGGCAAGCGGTGTGACGCGGTCGGTGATCTGGAGGATGCGACGCTCGCCATAGGTGTCGCCCATGGGCTGGCGACAGACCTCCAGGGTCTCGCCGGCGAGATCCAGGATCCAGTACTCCGGAATGCCGGCGCGGGCATAGGCGGCCAGCTTGCGGATGCGGTCGTAGGCCAGGGTGGTGTCGGCCACCTCGACGATGAGCGCCGCCCTCGTGGGATGCGCGTCGCGGTAGTCGCGCGGGCTGCCCGGCACCACGGCGATGTCGGGTTCGGGCTCGGAGCGCTCGTCCAGGGCGAGGGGGAGTTGCACGCGCAGGGTGTGGGCGCTGCCGAAAATCGGGCGCAAGACCTCGGTCAGCAGGGTGACCGCCGTCGCATGCCGGCTCTTCTGTGGTGCCATGTCGATGATCTCCCCGTCGAGCAGTTCGAGCCGGTCCTCCGCGCCGAAGATGCCCGCGTCCACCATCTGTTCGTATTGCGCGCGGCTGAAGCGGTGCCGCTGCAGGGGAAGGTCCAGGACCGCACTCATGTTCGTCTTCGTTCGTTGGCTCGTTGCCTTACAACCTGAATCCGTGTTTGTCAAGCTGAATGACCCGCCGGACCCTGGCCCGACACCACACCGCCGGACTGAAGTCCGATCTGCATAACGTCCGTCGTCCTCGACATGGATTCAGGTTATAACGCATGGCGGCCGGCGTGGCCAGCCGTAGTGCCGATCATCGCCGCCGCGCCGTCATGAGGAAGACCGGATAGCGGCGCGTACCCGTGTCCTTCGTCTTGTCGATGGCGAACACGGTGTCGAAGACCACCTCGCCGAAGCCCGCAGCCTCGGCGCGTGCGGCGAGTTCGGCGCGGTCGAAGCCGTGATGCACCTCGACCTCGGGGCCGTGGAAGGAGCCGTCCTCGCGGTCCAGATCGGCCACCGCCAGCCAGCCGCCGGGCTCGAGCAGGCCGTGGAAGACGCGCAGGATGTGGTCGGTGTCGGGGATGTGGTGCAGCGTCATCGACGTGTAGATGAGGTCGTAGCGCTCGTCCGCCGGCGGGTCGGCGGTGAGATCGACCTGCCGCACGGTCATGTGGTTAAGCCCCTGCGCCGCGATCTTCTCGCGTGCCACCGCCAGCATGCCGGCCGAGCTGTCCATGAGGGTGATACGGCCGAGTGCGTCCTGCAGGGGAAAGGACAGCAGGCCGGTGCCGCTGCCGTAATCCAGGGCGGTCATGGTGCGATCGAGCGGGATGCGTGCGCGCATGGCCCGGGCGATCCGCTCGGCGCGTTCGCGGAAGACGGGGTTGGCATCCCACTCGCGTGCCTTGCCGTCGAAATGGGCGGCATCCAGGACCACCTTGTTCATCGTCTGCCCCCCAGCAGGGAACCCAGCACGCCGCGAATGATGGCCCGGCCAACCTGGCTGCCGACCGAACGCGCGGCGCTCTTGGCCAGGGCCTCCACCACCCCCTCGCGCCGCCGTCCGCCGGCGCCGGGCGCACCGCCCAGCAGGTCGCCCAGCACACCGCCCATCCCGCCGCCGCCGGCCGGGGACTGAGGCTGCGTCCTCCGGGCGGCGGCCTCGGCTTGGGCCTGCGCCTGCTCGGCGGCGAGCTGATCGGCGCGCGCCTTGAGCTTCTCGTAGGCCGATTCCCGATCCACCGTCTTTTCGTACACCCCGGCCACCAGCGAGGTGGCCATGACCTGGCGGCGTTCCGCATCCGTCAGCGGCCCCAGCCGGCTGCGCGGCGGTACGATCCAGGCGCGTTCGACCACGCCCGGCTTGCCCTTCTCGTCGAGCAGCGAGACCAGGGCCTCGCCCACGCCTAGTTCGGTGATCGCCGCCACCTCGTCCAGATTGGGGTTGTTACGCAGGGTCTCGGCTGCGGCGCGTACCGCCTTCTGGTCCTTGGGCGTGTAGGCGCGCAGGGCGTGCTGCACCCGGTTGCCGAGCTGGCCGGCGACGCTGTCGGGGATGTCGGCCGGGTTCTGGGTGATGAACCAGACCCCCACGCCCTTGGAGCGGATCAACCGCACCACCTGCTCGATTTTGTCCACCAGCGCGCGGGGCGCGTCGTCGAACAGCAGATGCGCCTCGTCGAAGAAGAACACCAGCTTGGGTTTGTCCAGGTCGCCGACCTCGGGCAGGTTCTCGTACAGCTCGCTCAAAAGCCACAGCAACAGCGTGGCGTAGACCTTGGGCGCGAGCATGAGCTTGTCCGCCGCCAGGATGTTGACCACACCGCGGCCATCGACAGTCTGGATCAGATCGGCGATGTCGAGCATCGGCTCGCCGAAGACACGTTCGCCACCCTGGCTTTCCAGGGTCAACAGGGCACGCTGGATGGCGCCGATGCTGGCGGCGGAGACGTTGCCGTATTCGGTGGTGAACTGACGCGCATTGTCGCCGACGAACTGCAGCATGGCGCGCAGGTCCTTCATGTCCAGCAGTAGCAGGCCCGCGTCGTCGGCGATCTTGAAGGTGAGGGCGAGCACGCCGGCCTGGGTCTCGTTGAGCCCCAGCATGCGCCCGAGCAGCAGCGGCCCCATGTCGGACACGGTGGCGCGTACCGGATGTCCCGCCGCGCCGAAGGCGTCCCAGAAGGTGACCGGGTTACCCTGGTAATTAAAGTCGGTCAGCCCGAGCTGGGCGATGCGCTCGGCGACCTTGGGGTTGTCCCCGCCCGGCCGGGCGATGCCGGCCAGGTCGCCCTTCACGTCGGCCAGGAAGACCGGCACGCCGATGCGGCTGAAACCCTCGGCCAGGGTCTGCAGCGTCACCGTCTTGCCGGTGCCGGTGGCGCCGGTGATCAGGCCGTGGCGATTCGCCATGCGGGGGAGCAGGGCGATCTCGCTATCGCCGTGCCGGGCCAGCAGTAGGGGTTCGGTCATGGGGTGGTTCCTCTCGGATGTCGCGCCGGGCCGCCCGGGCGTCTTCGGCCCCCGAAGCGCGGCGCCGGCCAACAGAGGTCTCCGGGGGCGTGTCTTGTGCGTTTCGATTGTACGGCCCGCCTTGGGGCGCAACAATGGGAAGGCCCACTGCGGCGGCACATTCAAGTCGCGCCGGTTTCGGACCGATATCTGCGCAGTGGCCAGGATGAATGCATCCGACGGCCTGCACGCATGACCGAGCTGGATGACTCGTTGGACAACGAACACATAGCTGCCGACCCGCAGCCCGCTGCCCCCCCTCTGATCGTGAGGGTCGAGGACGATCCCGCCCTGGCGCGGGCCATTGCCGAGCGGCTGGCGCGTGAGGGGCGCGATGCGAGGTTGTGCGGCGATGCGGATGCGCAGCGTGCGTTGTCCGACCCGACCGCGGACACCGTCGTGGTCATACACCTGCACGCAGCACAAGGCCCAGACAGTCCGGCCCTGGCCAAGACCTATCGGACGGATCCCCTCGCCGCCCCCCTGATCTACGTCTCGAGCCGTGACGACATGGCGGCCCGGCTGGCGGCGCAGCGCGCCGGGGCGACGCGCTATCTCACGCAACCCATCGACATGGACCGGCTCATGCTGCTGGTGGATGCACACCTGCTGCGCCTGCCGGAGCGGCCCTGCCGGGTCCTGCTGGTGGAGACCGATGCCGATCGCCTGGCGCGGCACGTCACCGATCTTCGGGCCTCGGGGATGGAGGTCGAGGCGGTGGGCGACCCGCTGCAGGCACACGCGGCAGCCATTCGCTTCCGCCCGGAGTGCATGGTGCTGCAACGGGAGATGGCGGCTTGCAGCGGCGATGAACTGGCCGCCGTCCTGCGGGCGGATGCGCGTTTCCTTGACACGCCCATCGTCTTCCTGATGTCGTCGGCCGCCGAGGAGCGGCCCCTGCCGCAGCTGGAGGGCGGTGGCGAGTCCTGCCTGCCGGTATCGGCCCCGCCCGGGGTGCTCATCGCCGGCATCACCCTGAGGATCAGACGGGCGCGCAGCCTGCGCCGTCTGAACGAGGATCTGCGCGCCGCGTTGCGCGAGAGCCGGCTGTTGCGCCTGGCCCTGGATGTGCACGCCCTGGTCTGCATCACCGATGCCAGCGGGGTCATCGCCTATGTCAACGACGCCTTCTGCCGGGCGAGCGGCTACCGGCGGCGCGAGCTGCTGGGGCAGCACCTGAGCATGCTCTGGTCCGAGGCGCATCCACCGGCGTTCTTCGCGGCGTTGTGGCAGACCCTGAGCGACGGGGAGGTCTGGCAGGGACAGTTCTGCAACCGGCGCAAGGACGGCAGCCTCTACTGGGTGGACACCTCCATCATCCCCTCCATGGACGAGGGGGCCAGATCCACCCGCTACCTGTCGGTGGGTACCGACATCACCCGTCTGAAGGCGCTGGAGGCCCGGCTGCAGGCTGCCGGACCGACACAAGGCCCGACCTCGGAACGCACGGACTGACCGATATCCGCCCCAGCCGTTTCGGCCGGACGGGCGCCGATCCAGCTTGGCTTGCAGCGGCGGTGCGTCTGCCCTCACCACCGCCATCCCCAGGTCGTGGGCGCCGGGGAAGGCCGGCGCATGGTATCCCGACGAGGTGGCGAGAACCGCGCGATGCAAGAGGCTGTCATATTGCGGGACGCGTCACGCAGGCTGGTCTGCGCGACAGGCCCCACATCCATCCGCTACCATGGGTTCGACATCGACGAGTTTGCCGGCTTCATGCCCAGCACCTACACCCGCACCGCCATCGCCCTGCACTGGATCGTCGCCCTGCTGATCCTGGCGGCGTTACCCCTGGGTCTGACCATGACCGAGATGCCGCTCTCGCCGCAGAAGCTCAAGTTCTACGCCTGGCACAAGTGGCTGGGGGTGACGGTGTTCGCACTGGTCGTGCTGCGTCTGCTCTGGCGCGCCACCCACCCCGCGCCGTCCCTGCCCGCGGCCATCCCGCCCTGGCAGCGCAGTGCCGCCCACATCCTGCACGGGGCCCTGTATGCCCTGATGCTGGCCATCCCCCTCGCCGGCTGGCTGATGAGTTCGGCCAAGGGCTTCCAGACCGTTTATCTGGGTGTGCTGCCCATCCCCGACCTGCTGTCGAAGAACGAGGCCCTGGGCGAGATCCTGGCCCTGGTGCACGCCTGGCTCGCCTATGCCCTGATCGCGCTGCTCGTCGTGCACGTGGCCGCGGCGCTGAAGCATCACTACATCGACCGCGACGACGTGCTGCGCCGCATGCTGCCCCGGCTCAGGCCCGGAAAGGAGACGACATGAGACTTTTCATCCTGTTGCTGAGTGTCACCCTGCTGCCTGCCGGTCAGGCGCTGGCCACCCAGTTCGACCGCATCCTGCCTGCCCAGAGCCAGATCGGCTTCGTCTCCAGGCAGATGGGTGTTCCGGTGGACGGGCAGTTCCGGCGCTTCAACGCCCAGGTCGCCTTCGACCCCAGCCGCCCCGAGGCGGCCCAGGCCACCCTGGAGGTGGACCTGGCCAGCTTCGACATGGGTTCCAGGGAGGTCTACGACGAGGTGGTGAGCCGCAACTGGTTCGACGTGCGTCAGTTTCCGACCGCCCGCTTCGTCGCCACGGGTCTGCGCCATCTCGGTGGCGACCGTTATGAGGTGCGCGGCCAGATGACGCTCAAGGGCCGCACGCGTGAGGTCACCGCGCCCTTCGCCTATCGCCTGCAGGGCGGCAACGCCATCCTGGAGGGCGCCTTCCCCCTGCGGCGCCTGGATTACGGCATCGGCACCGGGCCCTGGGGCGACACCGGTGTCGTCGCCGACGAGGTCCAGGTCCGTTTCCGTTTCGTCGCCACGGCGGCCCCCGCAGCCGCGCCCGCCCATACGCCGGCACCCGGCAGTCGGCCGGCCGGCAGACCCTGATGTTCAACCCCTGATGAAAGGAAGAGCCATGCAGCCCAGCCTCACCCTCCTGGCCGGCGCCACCGCCTTCGCCATCTCCGCCGTCGCCCTCGCCGCGGATACCTACAGCATAGACAGCCGCCACACCTTCCCGGTGTTCGAGGTCAACCATCTCGGTTTCTCCACGCAGCGCGGCCGCTTCAACAAGACCACCGGCACGATCACCCTGGACACCGCCGCCAGGCAGGGCAGCGTCGAGGTGGTGATCGACACCGCCTCCATCGACATGGGTCTGGAGGATTGGGACAAGCACATGAAGAACGAGGACTTCTTCGATGTCGAGAAACATCCCAACATGACCTTCAAGTCCGACAAGTTCATCTTCAAGAAGGGCAAGCCGGCCGAGGTGCACGGCACGCTGACGCTGCTGGGCGTGGAAAAGCCGGTGAAACTGGCCGTCCACCACTTCCATTGCGGCGTGCATCCGATCAACAAAAAAGAGGTGTGCGGCGCCGACCTCACCACCCGCATCAAGCGCTCCGACTTCGGCATGACCAAGTACCTGCCCGCCGTGGGGGATGACATCTTCATCCGCATACCGGTAGAGGCCTTCAAGGAATGAGTTGCCGCCCCTGCGCGCCCCGGGGCATTGCCCGCGCCATCAGGCGGGCACCCGGCGGCCGCGGGCATGATGTAAACCCCATGACGCGGCCCGCCTGGGCATCGTTGGCGTCGATGCGGTTGAATGACTGCCGTTCGACGTGATGAAACGGAGCGACATCTTGAGCGTGAACCTGCTCGTCTTCGCCGGCAGCCTGCGGCGTGACTCCCTGAACAAGAAATTGGCCCGGATCGCCGCACGCATGGCGGAGGCGGCCGGCGCCCGGACCACCTGCATCGACCTGCGCGACTACCCCCTGCCGATCTACGACGGCGACGTCGAGGCCCATGAGGGCCCGCCCGCGAACGCCTTCCGCCTGCAGGAGCTCATTGCGGCGCAGCACGGGCTGATCGTCGTCTCGCCGGAGTACAACCACTCCATCCCCGCCCTGCTCAAGAACACCCTGGACTGGGTCTCGCGCACACCCAGGGTACGCGGGCCCAACCCCTTCGCCGGCAAGGTGGCGGGCATCATGAGCGCCTCGCCCGGCGCCCTGGGCGGCCTCCAGGGCCAGGATCATCTGCGCCGGGTGCTGGAGACCGTCGGTGCCCTGGTCCTGCCGGGGGGTGTGGCCCTGCCGCGGGCCGACGCGGCGTTCGACGGCGAGGACACTCTGACCGACGCGGCGATGGCCGAAAGGGTGGAAAACCTGGTTGCCCGGGTCGTGGCCACGGCGACCAAACTGGCTGCCTGACAGCGCAAGCCGCCGACATCGGACTCTCCGTTGGTACATACCAACCAGCGGACCGAACGGCTATCATCACACCTTCAGTCCACCAGGTTGAATGCCATCGGAGGTTATATGAACATGCTGCTCAGATCCCTGCTCCTGTCGGTCGGACTCGCCGCCGGCCTCACCACCACCGGCGCCAGTGCCGGTTACCTGTCGCTCTACGCCTTCGGCGACAGTCTCAGCGACAGCGGCAACATGTACAACGCGGTCCTGGCCCTGAGTGGTGGCACGGTGCAGGTGCCGCCGCCGCCCTACTACCAGGGCAGGGCTTCGAACGGTCCGGTGGCGGTGGAATACCTGGCGGCCAGGCTGGGGCTCACGGCCAAGCCGGTGGTGGACAGCAGCGGCGGCATCGACCCGGCGGGCAGCAATTTCGCCGTGCTGGGGTCGTCTACCGGACCCGTCACCCAGGCCGATGGCACGGTGTACCGCAATTACATGACTTTTCGCTACAGCCCGCTCCTGCCCGATGTGGGCATAGACGATCAGATCGGCGCCTTTGCCTCCATCACCGGTGGTATGGCGAACCCGCAAGCGCTCTATTTCTACTGGGGTGGTGCCAACGACGCCTACCTCGCCCTGGAGGACCCCGGCATCGATCAGAACGATGCCGCGCAGATGTCTGCCATCGCTCAGGCCACCGCCCTGCAGGCAGCCAACAACCTCGGCAATCAGATCCTGTTCCTGGCCAGCCTGGGTGCGCGCGACTTCCTGGTGCCCAACCTGCCGGACCTGGGCCAGACGCCCGATGCCGTGCTGGGCAGTCTGGCGGGCATCTACGGCAGCGCCTACGCCCCGGCCCTCAGCCTGTACACCGAAACCTTCAATGCCACCCTTGCCACCCTGCTGGACACGCTCGATGCCGATCCGTTCCTGCGCATCATCGACTTCGACGTATTCGGCCAGTACAGAGCCTACGCGGAGAGCGGTCTGTACAACACGTCGCAGCCCTGCATCTCGGCGCCGGACTGCGATCCGGAAACCTATTTGTACTGGGACGGGGTGCATCCCACGACCTACTTCCATGCACGACTGGGCGACATGATGGCGCAGGCGGTACCCGCACCCGCCACCCTGGCGCTGCTGATGCCGGGCCTGCTGCTGATGGCCATGACACGCGCGCGTGCCGGACGGCCGTAGGCGCCTCGTTTGCCAACTCGCCATGTCCCGTGCCCCGCGACGCCTGCTTGAACGGGCAAGCGCGGTGACCCGCGCATGGTTGCACGGTTCTCGCCATGGTTGAGGCAACGGTCGGTGCTGCCGAGGTGCTGGCCTTCTGGTTCGGCCCCGACCCCAGTCTGGAAGGGCGACGGGCGCTGTGGTTCGGCAAGGACCCGGCAACCGATGCCCTGATCCGCGAGCGCTTCCTGGCCACGTACACAGCCGCTGCCCGCGGCGACCTCGACGCCTGGATGCGCACGCCGGACGGCGCCCTGGCCCTGATCGTGGTCCTCGACCAGTTTCCGCGCAACCTGTTTCGGGACACCCCCGCTGCCTTTGCCACCGATGCCTACGCCCTGGACTGTGCCCGGCAGGTCCTGGAGCGGGGGTGGGATGTGGCCATGCACCCCGCGCAGCGCCTGTTCCTCTACCTGCCCTTCGAGCACAGCGAGGACCTGGCCGACCAGCGGCGCTCGGTCAGGCTGTTCGCCGCCCTCGATGCGGCGCCGGGCTGGGCCGACGCCTTCGACTATGCCCTCGCCCACTACTGTGTGATCCGCCGCTTCGGCCGTTTCCCCCACCGCAATGCCATCCTGGGACGGGCGAGCACGGCGGAGGAGACCGCGTTTCTGGCACAGCCCGGCAGCCGGTTCTGACTCGACCCGGCCGCTTTAGTGGCAGCGCAGCAGCAGCCTGCGCGTTTCCATCTTGCCCGACATGTCCAGCAGACCGCCGCCCGTCACCTCCGCGGCCGAGGCCGGCGTGCTGCCGCCCTCGGTCCTGAGCACCGTATAGCCGTAGCGGCAGGCCTCCCCGGCCTTGGCCACGCAGTGACCGAAGCTCAGGTGCGGGCCGCTGCAGTCGATGACCTCCACCGGCCATCCGTCCGCCATGTGCAGGGTGCGTGAACTGGTGCAGCCGGCGGCAAGCACGGTCAGGGCGGCGAGGGTGGCGCCGGGTAGGATCTTCTTCATCGCGGAGGTCTTGTCTGTTCGGACCGGTGAATATCAGGCGTTGCGAGGCCGCGACGGCCAGGCCTGATAAAATCGGCCATTATCCCGAATGATTGCAAGAGGCAGCGATGGCCGGACATTCCAAGTGGGCAAACATCCAACACCGTAAGGGCCGCCAGGACGAGAAGCGCGGCAAGATCTTCTCGCGCCTGGCCAAGGAGATCACCGTGGCGGCGAAGATGGGCGGCGGCGACCCCGCCTTCAACCCGCGCCTGCGGCTGGCCATCGACAAGGCCAAGGCCGAGAACATGCCCAACGACAACATCGACCGCGCGGTGAAGAAGGGCACCGGCGAGCTGGAGGGCGTGAGCTACGAGGAGGTACGCTACGAGGGCTACGGCCCCGGCGGCGCCCCGGTCATCGTCGATTGCCTCACCGACAACAAGACGCGCACCGTGGCCGACGTGCGTCACGCCTTCTCCAAACACGGCGGCAATCTGGGCACCGACGGCTCGGTGGCCTTCCTGTTCAAGCACTGCGGCCAGATCATCCTGGCGCCGGGCGCAAACGAGGACCGGGTGATGGAGGTCGCCCTCGAGGCCGGAGCCGAGGACGTCATCAACAACGAGGACGGCTCCATCGAGGTCATCACCGCCCCCTACAACGACCTCACCACGGTCAAGGAGGCGCTGGAAAAGGCGGGGCTGAAGGTCGAGTTCGCCGAGACGGTGATGAAGCCGCTGAACGAGACCGAAGTCGCCGGCGACGATGCGGTGAAATTCCGGAAGATGCTGGACATGCTGGACAACCTGGACGACGTGCAGGAGGTCTACACGGCGGCCATCCTGCCGGACGACTGAACGTCGATGCGCATCCTCGGCCTCGATCCTGGCCTGCGCGTCACCGGCTACGGCGTCATCGACAAGCAGGGACAGAGGCTCCAGTACGTGGCCAGCGGGGTGGTACGCACCGGCGAGGGAGAACTGCCCGAACGCATCCGCATCCTGTTCGCCGGCATCCAGCAGATCGTCGCCACCTATGCGCCGCAGGCGGCCGCCGTGGAGAAGGTGTTCGTCAACGTCAACCCGCAGTCCACGCTGCTGCTCGGTCAGGCCCGCGGGGCGGCGATCGCCGCGCTCACCGACGCCGGCCAGAGCGTCTACGAGTACACGGCGCTGCAGGTCAAGCAGGCGGTGGTGGGCAACGGGCACGCCGACAAGCAGCAGGTCATGCACATGGTGCAGCGCCTGCTGCGGCTGCCCGCTGAGCCCAAGGCCGACGCCGCCGATGCGCTCGCCTGCGCCATCTGCCACGCCCATGGCGGACTGGGCCTGGGCGCCTTGGTCACCGCGGGCCGCCGGGTGAGGGGGGGGCGGGTGCTGTGATCCCCACCGCCGCGGCAGAGCCCAGTCCGGGACGCCTGGAAAATCCGCTCCTGCGCTACTTGCTGGCCACCCGCCCGGCCTTCCTGAGCATCACCCTGGCCGGCTGCCTGATGGGCTACGCCACCGCCTGGCATGCAGGCATCCCCCCTGATCTGCCGGCCGCCGGCCTCACCCTGCTGCTTGCCCTCCTCGCCCATGCCGGCGTGAACGTGCTCAACGATTACTACGACCACCTCAATGGCACGGACGCGCACAACACCGACCGCCTGTATCCCTACACCGGCGGTTCGCGTTTCATCCAGAACGGCGTGCTCACGCCCCGCCAGACCCTGGCCTTCGGCCTGCTGCTGTTCGTCGCCGTCATCGCCGGCGGCCTGTGGCTGAGCGGCCATGCCGGCCCCGGACTTTACTGGATCGGTCTTGCCGGGCTGGCGACCGGCTGGGCCTATTCCGCGCCACCGCTCAAGCTGAACAGCCGCGGCCTGGGCGAGGTCTGCGTCATGACCGGCTTTCTCCTCGTCGTCGCCGGGGCCGACTACGTCCAGCGCGGCGCCTTCGCCCCCCTGCCGTGGCTGGCCGGCCTGCCCTATGCGCTGCTCACCACCAACATCCTGTACATCAATCAGTTTCCCGACCGGCGTGCCGATCTGGCCGCCGGCAAACGGCACTGGGTCGCGCGCCTGGAGCCGCGGCGGGCGGCCCTGGGCTATGCCGTGATCCTGGTCCTGGCCTGCGTCTGGCTGGTCCTGAGCGTCTCCGCGGGCTGGCTGAGCGCCTGGGCCCTGATCGGCCTGCTGGGGATGTTGCCTGCGGCGTACGCGGCGGTCGCGCTGCGCGTCCATGCCGCCAGACCGGACCGGCTGCGGCCGGCCATCCGCGGCAGCATTGCCGCCGCCCACCTGCACGCCCTCCTGCTCACCGCCGTGCTGCTGGCGCCGGCGATGGCGCACTGGCTTGCCGATTGATCGGAAACAGATGCACTCGTCACACCCTCCGCGCTCGACCCTGCACACCCTCTCCCCCTCGATGGGGCAGGGATGGGGTGGGGGTGATGCCGGCAATTGCACCATCGCTTGCGCTCATCGTCATCCCCCGCCTTCCTCCCTCGCGGGGGAAGGGCCACGTGTGCGCATGTCCCTCACCGTCCGCATGAACCAGAGCCATCCATTCCCCGCCGTGTGCGCCATCGGCAGGCGTCGGGTGCATGCGTTTCTGAGCACGACAAGGCAAACAGCATGATTGGCAGACTCACCGGCACGCTGCTGGAAAAACACCCGCCCCAGGTCCTGGTCGACGTGCACGGCGTCGGCTACGAGGTCGACGTGCCCATGAGCACCTTCTACAACCTGCCGGCCGTGGGTGAGCGACTGAGCCTCTACACCCATTTCTCCGTGCGCGAGGACGCCCAGCAGCTCTTCGGCTTCCTCACCGCCAGGGAGCGGGAGGTGTTTCGCCTGCTCATCCGCATCACCGGCGTCGGGCCCAAGCTGGCTTTGGCCGTCCTCTCCGGCCTGAGTGTGGATGAACTGGCGCAGGCGGTGACGCTGCAGGAGACCGGGCGGCTCACGCGCATCCCCGGCGTGGGCAAGAAGACGGCCGAGAGGCTGCTGCTGGAGCTCAAGGGCAAACTCGCCGACGCCCTGCCTGCCGGCCCCGGCGCCGCCGCCACCCCCGCCGGCATCCAGGCCGACGCGCTGCATGCCCTGCTCGCCCTGGGCTACTCCGACAAGGAGGCCGCCCCGGTCGTCAAACAGCTTTCGGAAGGGCTGACCCTGGAGGAGGCCATCCGCCAGGCGCTCAAGCTGCTGGCGAAGAAATAGGGCCTGAACCACGCCCCGAAGCCGTGTCCCCCGATCGCAAGGCCTTGTAGATCGGGCTTCAGCCCGACACCCGCCTTGCACGACTGAACCCGGTCAGGCTGAAGCCCGACCTACACGGCGTGCGTTGGCATCGTCACGGATGCCGGCGCATGGCCGGCACGAGCCTTTGCCCGGCTATAGTTCGAGATGGGCCGGACGGTCGAGCGGTGTGTGCCAGTGATCGTCGGCAGCCGGTTCGGGGTGGAACCAGTTGAGCTTGTCGTGCAGTCTGACGACGTCGCCGACGATGATCAGCGTGGGCGGCTTCAGCTCCGCCTTTGCGACCAGCGCGGGCAGGGTGTCGAGCGTGCCGGTCACCACCTTCTGATTGAGCGTGGTGCCCTGCTGCACGACGGCGGCCGGCGTCGTCGCCGCCAGGCCGTGGGCGATCATCTCGCGACAAAGGGTAACCAATCCCTTGAGGCCCATGTAGATCACCACGGTCTGGCCGGGACGGCAGAGCATGTCCCAGTCCAGGTCCATGGTGTTGTCCTTGAGGTGGCCGGTGACGAAGATCAGGGCCTGGGCGTAATCGCGGTGGGTGAGCGGGATGCCGGCATAAGCGGCTACACCGGCGGCGGCGGTGACGGCGGGCACGACCTGGAAGGGCACGCCGTTCTCGCGCAGTGTCTCGATCTCTTCGCCGCCGCGACCGAAGATGAACGGGTCTCCGCCCTTGAGGCGCAATACCCGCTTGCCTTCCTTGGCCAGACGCACCAACAAGTGATTGATGTCCTCCTGGGGCAGGGCGTGGTTGTCGCGCTCCTTGCCGACATAGATGCGGTCGGCGTCGCGCCGGCACATGTCCAGGATGGGGGGGGAGACCAGACGGTCATAGACCACCACGTCGGCCTGCTGCATTAGGCGTAGCGCCCGGAAGGTGAGCAGGTCGGGATTGCCGGGGCCGGCGCCTACCAGATAGACCTCGCCACGGTCGGGGGCGTCGGCGGACTGCTCCAGCATGCGCGCCAGGGAAGCCTCGGCCTCCTGCTCGCGGCCGGAGAACACCATCTCGGCGATGGGGGAGAGCAGGGCATTCTCCCAGAACTTGCGCCGCCCCTCGGTGCTGGGGAAGCGCTGGCGCACGCGGCTCTTGAATCGTCCCGCGAGGGCGGCCAGCCGACCGTAGGCGGCGGGAATCAGGGTTTCCAGGCGTGCGCGCAGCAGCCGCGAGAGCACCGGCGCCTCGCCACCGCTGGACACCGCCACCACCACCGGCGAGCGATCGATGATCGAGGGCATGATGAAAGAGCAGATCTCGGGCCTGTCGACCACATTGACCGGCAGGTGGCGGGCCCGCGCCGCCGCATAGACCCTGCGGTCGAGGGCCTCATCCCCGCTGGCGGCGAAGACCAGCTCCATGCCATCGAGATGCGCCTCTGCGAAAGGCTCCTGGCGGTGGATCATCCGGTCGGTGCGGTTGAGTTCGTTGAATGCGGCGGCCAGGGCTTCGGGGCTCACCACGGTCACCCAGGCGCCGGCGGCGAGCACCAGCGAGGCCTTGCGTGCCGCCATGTCACCGCCGCCCACCACGAGGGCGTTTTTGCCGCGCAGGTCGAGAAAGATCGGTAGATAGTCCATCAGGGTGCAGGATACGGGTTACGGTTCCGGTTTTGATGCCGAGCCGGTCGGACCTGGAAGCTGCGTGCATCGGCGGCTGGCAGCCTCAGCCACCGCATCCGCTCATCGCGTCGCCGCAGGGCGATCAGCTACAACCCCCGCTGCCACAGCCACCACCACTGCCGCCGGAGCCACAGCCGCCGGAGCCGCAGCCGGCCCCGCCTTCGGAGGGCTCCTCCGCCCCGGGTTTCATGAACACGAAACTCTGCTGGCCGGGGGCGATCTCGGTGAAGTCCAGCGTCACGTCCTGCAGGTAGGGGGCGCTGTGCTTGGACACCAGCAGGGTGATGCCCCAGGACTCGTGCACGGCGTCACTTTCGCGCTCCTGGTCGAAGCCCATGCCGAATTCCAGCATACCGGCCTCGTTTACCTTGGCGGCCAGGCGCAGGCCCATGCCCTGGGCATCGCTGTTCTCCGCCGCCATGCGGATCTGCTCGGCGGCTTCCTTGGTCAGGCTGATCATCGGTCTTCCTTCCTTGATGTCTGAGTCGCGTGGCGACTGATGCAAACTCCCCTCAGGCGCGGGCAGGTGAGGGGCGGGGGTGAGAAAGTAACGGGTATGCGGGTCATGAATGGGTGTTGCCAGCGCATGGACCGTCGCGAGCCATCATGCCGCACGGCGTCTCGGTTGTGTCAGACCGGCATGGGCACGCACCTTGTCCAGGAAGGGTGCGATCCAGCCCCGTTCGCCCGAGCCGCGGCGGTGGCTGTAGGCAGCGAGCAGGTTCCCGAACACGAAACCGTCGTGTTCGCCGTCCATGCCTTCGCCGCGCGCCATGCGATAAGCATAGGCGAGGCCAGGGGGCAGGTTGACAAGGCTGGAGTGATGGAACTCGTGCGCAGGGATGGCCCTGCTGTCGGCTGGCGCCAGGTCGGATTCGCCGGTAGCGGCGAGCAGGGCGTAGCCGCGTCCCACCGGTCGGGGGTGCATGACGCAGTCGCCCGGTACGATGCCCACCATATCGCCGTGGCGCTCGCCCCAGGTGATGCTGCGCGACAGGTACATCAGCCCGCCGCATTCCGCATAGGTCGGCAGACCGGCCTCGATGGCGCGGCGGATGTCGGCGCGCAGGGACCGGTTGGCCGCGAGCCGCTCGATGAACACCTCGGGAAAACCTCCGCCCAGGATGAGGCCGTCGGCCTCGGGCAGTCCTTTGTCCCGGAGCGTGTCGACCGGCAGGAGTTCGACACCGGCCCCGCGCAGGGTGTCCAGGTCTTCCTGGTAGTAGAAGCCGAAGGCACGGTCCTGAGCGATGGCGATACGCAACCGAGCGCCGCGGGCGGTTGGGGCGGGAACGGTCGCTGCGCTGACGGAGAGCGGGGCCGCCAGGGCGAGCAGGGCGTCGAGGTCCACCCGCTCGGCGACCAGGGTGGCGATGGCTTCGATGCGTGCCTCGGCCTCGGACGTCTCGTTGCCGGGAATGAGGCCCAGGTGACGTTCGGCGATTTCCAGTTGCGGGGCGCGC
The DNA here is from genome assembly GCA_938038385.1 of uncultured Burkholderiales bacterium. Lineage (GTDB taxonomy): Bacteria > Pseudomonadota > Gammaproteobacteria > Burkholderiales > Thiobacillaceae > JANWZL01. The sequence goes on along the minus strand of CALHRD010000018.1, from coordinate 16,875 downwards.
GGCAGGGCGCCTAGAACCCGCACGCCGGTGTAGCGTTCGATCACGGCGCGCAGCTTGCCCTCATGCCGCGGGCCAGCCACCTTGTTGAGGATGACGCCGGCGATCCTGACTTCGGGGTCGAAGGCCTGGTAGCCCAGGATCAGGGGGGCAACACCGCGGGTCATACCCTGGGTGTCGAGCACCAGGACCACTGGCGCGTCAAGCAGCTTGGCCATGGCGGCGTTGCTGTCGCCGCCTTCGAGGTCCATGCCGTCGTAGAGCCCCTTGTTGCCCTCGATGAGGGCAATATCGGCTTGCGGCGCATGACGGGCGAACAGAGCCTGGACCTCTGCCCGCGTCATCATGTGGAAATCGAGGTTGTAGCAGGGCCGGCCGGTAGCCTGGCCGTGCCAGATGGGATCGATGTAGTCCGGCCCTTTCTTGAAGGTCTGCACCCTGAGGCCACGCTGGCGCAGCGCACGCCCCAGCCCGAGGGTCAAGGTGGTCTTGCCCGAGGATTTATGGGCGGCGGACAGGTAGAGGCAGGACATGGGGCGATGTCAGTACGGCAGGACGGAACCGGATACGATCATAACACAAAAGCCGACTAAAATCGTCGGCTTTTGTCCGCTAGGGCGAGGGCGCCCGTATGTGGGTGCCTCGATGGCCTCAATGCGCCTCGAGCTCAATGTCCTTGAAGTCGTCCTGGGGCATGAACTTCAGGACGCGTACGGCGGCGGTGGTGATCAGGAAGGCCGTGGCGATGCCGCCTATGCCCAGCAGGAATTCCCAGATCGTAGGCGTGTAACCGTGGACCACGCCGTCGAAGAAGCTGCTGGACTCGGCATAGCCGGGGAAGAGATCCAGCGGAAAGGCCTGGCCGCCGATGATGGTGACGTACATCTGGAAGTGCCCGCCCAGCACCACCAGCAGCGCTGCGAAGAACACCGTGGCGGGGGATTTGCCGGCCCGGCTGAAGATCATCACCAGAGGCAGGATGCCGCCAAGGAACACCTGTCCGCCCCAGAACAGCAGGGGATAGATGCCGCCGTCGAGCAGGATGAAGCGCTCGAACTCCCACTGCTTGGCGAAATACATGTTGGTCAGGTGCAGCACGGCCGTGAAGTAGAGGCAGGCGGCGATGAAGATGGCGAGCAGGTTCTTGAGCCGGCTGAGGATACGCTCGTCGACCTGGATGTTGTTCCACTTGTACATCACCGACTGCACCAGGATGAAGACCGCCAGGCCGTAGGCGAAGGAGTAGATGATGAACATCGGCGCGTAGAGGGCGGAGTTATATCCGGCGCGCGCCACCAGGAAGCCGAAAATGGAACCCGTGGCGGTGGTGAGTGCCAGGCGCCAGAGGAAGGCGAGCAGACCCACGGGCTTGGACCAGTGATTGAGCCTGCGGTCCATCAGCGTCAGGAGATACAGGCCTACAATGGCGAAGAAGCCGTTGTAGAAGATCATGTTGAGGGCGAAGATGGACTTGAAGTTGTAGTGCGTCATCGCCACGATCAGCCGGTCCGGTCGCCCCAGGTCCAGGACCAGTACGGCCAGGCCGCCGGCCAGCATGGCGATGGCCAGCAGGCCGGACAGCGGTGCGCGCGCCTTGTACATCTTCTTGCCGAACACCGAGCCGATCGAGGCGACGTTCAGCACGCCCGAGGCGGCGACGATGAGGAAGACGGCGAAGACGTGCGGCAGGCCCCAGACGATCTGGTTGTTCATCCCGGTCATCACGTGGCCGTGATGTTCCAGGTAGAAGAACGCCGCCAGGGTACCCAGCATGACCAGGCCACCGACAGCCAACAGTGACCAGAACTGGCCGGGTTTGCACTCGCGGGGGGAGAGACAGAATTCTTGGCTCGGCATGGATCAGATCCCCTGGTAACGCACACCGGTGTTCAGCCGCAGATCGGCGCGCACTTCGGTGGTGGCATAGGTCTTCATGGTTTGGGCGATCTCGCTTTGCGGGTCGTTCAGGTCGCCGAACAGCATGGCCTTGTGGCCGGCGGCATTGCAGGCTTCGACGCAGGCCGTGGTGTTTTCGCCGCGGTCCACCTTCTGCACACAGAAGGTACAGGATTCGACGCAGCCCTTGCCGCGCGGCACCTCCGGGTTCTGGTCGGTGAGCGGCTCGTGTACGAAGGAACGCGCCTTGTAGGGACAGGCCATCATGCAATAGCGGCAGCCGATGCAGGTGTGACGGTCGACCAGGACGATGCCGTCGGCCCGCTTCATGGAGGCGCCGGTGGGGCAGACATCGACGCAGGGCGGGTGCTCGCAGTGCTGGCACAGCATGGGCAGCGAGGTTTCGACGCCCGATTTCAGGTGCCGGATGTTGAGCTTGCGGATCCACTGCGAGTCCTGCGGTCCGGTGGCACCGGACAGACCGTTCTCGGTGTTGCAGGCCGTCACGCAGTCGCTACAGCCGCTCGCGCATTTGGTGGTGTCGATGATCATGCCCCAGCGCACTTTGTCGGAGGCGGGCTCCCCGGGTGCGCGTGCCTGGGCGACACCGAAGAGCAGGACGCCGGGTGCGAGCGCTGTGCCGGTGGCGACGGCGCCCGCCTTGAGAAAGGCACGGCGGTCACTGCTGTCGGGTTTCAGGTTCTGTTCGTTCATGGTTGTTGCCCCCCTTGCTGTTGCACCATCAGCGGTGTGACGCGGGGTGTGGCTGCAGGTCTGTACTGTTTCATCGGCTTGGTGGCATGGCAGTCCCAGCAGTCCAGCTTCACGCCTGTGTAGACGTGGCAGGCCATGCAGAAATCCTCCTTGCTGGCGGCCACGCTGCCGGTCTTGCTAGAGGCGTGACAATCCACGCAACCCTTGAGGCTGTGCTTGGTGGTGCGAATGCCGCGGCGCATGGTGTCGTCGCGATGATGCTTCAGCAAAGCCATGTGATTGCGCCGCATGAATTCCGTGTCCTCGACGCAGCGTTCACCTTTGCCGCGCTCCAGCACGGGTTTGTTGACACCTGCCATGACGGCAGCCGGCGCCATGAGCAGGCTTGCCAACAGGACCAACAGGCCCCATGCAATCAGGTTGTGTAGCACTCTTGCCATCGGCCTCTTTCCATGCTCGATCCGATAGGAAACGGGTTGCTTGGGTCGGTCGGCGCAGCCGGGACGGTGTGTGTGACCGGCCCGGCTGTCGCTGACCCCTGATGCCAGATACCCGCGTTAGTCGCCCATGCCCATGACGATGTAGCCTGTCGGGCACACGTCGGCACAGATGTGGCAGCCGATGCACTTGCTGTAGTCGGTGTCCACATAGCGGCCGGTGGTGGGGTTGTCCTTCTTCTTGACCTTGAACACGGCGGTCTGCGGGCAATAGACCACGCAGTTGTCGCACTCGAAGCACAGGCCACAGGACATGCAGCGCTTGGCTTCGGCGATGGTCTGCTGTTCGGTGAGCTGGCCCAGGCGGTCGTCGAAGTTGCCCAGCGCGCTGTCCTTGTCCAGGTGCACGATCTCACGCTTGTTGCGCGGGGTATGCACGAAATGACCCAGGAACAGCTCGGTGGACGGGATGATGTAGCGGCTGGAGCGGTCCTCGAAGTTGTGCAGGACGTCTTTCCATTGCGAGGTACCCCATTCCTGGCCGTGATGGTCGTGATACTCGTGCCCGGTCTCTATCCAGCGGCGCACCATATCCCAGTGGGCTACATCCACCTTGGGCCGCTTGTCCATGTCGATGCCCTTGAGGTAGGCGTCGACGCCGTCGGCGCAGATGCGGGCGTGGCCGATGGCGGTGGTGAGCAGGTGCGGGCGGATCACGTCGCCGGCGACGAAGACGTTCGGCTTGCCGGGGAAACGGTAGAGTTTGTCGGTCTTGATCAGGCCGTTGTTGTTGTTGTACTGCTCCAGACCCGTGAAGTCGACGGCCTGGCCGATGGCCGAGACGATCAGGTCGCACTCGTAGTCCACCTCGGTGCCTTCCTTGATCTTCATCTCCTTGCCGACCATCTCGAACTCGGCCATGCGCAGGTGGGTGGCCCGTCCGTCCGGGCCCTTGATGACGGCCACCGGGGTGACGCCACCGATGATCTCGATGCCCTCGGCCTGGGCGTGCTCGATCTCGACCTTGTTGGCGGCCATCTTGTCGATGGTGGCGCGCGAGAACAGCTTCACCTCGGCACCCTGGCGGGCGGAGATGGAGGCCACGTCATGGGCGCTGTGGCCGGCCAGGACATGCTCGGGCAGATCCTTCTCGGTGACGTTGGTGATGTGACCCAGGCGGCGGGCGACGGTGGCCACGTCGATGGAGGTGTCGCCCCCGCCGATGACCAGCACACGCTTGCCGACGTGCTGCAGTCGGCCTTCGTTGAAGGCGCGCAGGAAGGCCATGGCGGTCACGCAGTTGGTGGCGTCGGCGCCGGGCACCGGCAGGGCGCGGCCGGATTGGGCGCCCATGCCCATGATGATGGCGTCGAACTCCTTCTCGATCTGTTCCATGGAGATGTCCTTGCCGACGCGGGTGTTCATGCGCGTCTCCACCCCCATGTCGAGGATGCGCTGGATCTCGCCGTCGAGGACGTTGCGCGGCGTGCGGAAGCCGGGAATGCCGTAGCGCATCATGCCGCCCAGCTCCTCGTGGTCGTCGAAGATGGTCACGCCGTGACCCATGCGGCGAAGCTGATAGGCCGCCGCCAGGCCGGCGGGGCCGCCGCCGATGATGGCCACCTTCTTGCCGGTATCGGGACCGGGGGGATCGAACTTGAGGCCGTTGTTGAGCGCCCAGTTGCCCAGGAAGTGCTCCACCGAGTTGATACCGACGTGGTCTTCGACCTGGTTGCGGTTGCAGCCGGACTCACAGGGGGCGGGGCAGACGCGGCCCATGACGGCGGGGAAGGGGTTGGCATCGGTCAGGCGCCGCCAGGCGAATTCCTGCCAGCTCATCTTCGGATCGGCCGGCTTTTCGATGCCGCGTACGATGTTGAGATAGGAACGGATGTCCTCGCCGGCCGGGCAGGAACCCTGGCAGGGCGGCGTCGAGAGCATGTACTCGGGGCACTTATGGGTCCAGCTCGCCTGGAAGATCATCTCCTGGCGATCGTGCCATTCGTGGTCACCGTCCTTGAAACGGCGCCAGGTAAGACCCTCAGTCTTTTTCACGTCTTTGGAAGTGACCGACATCTTCGCTCTCCTATCAACAAAAAGTGCGGCTGGACCGCGTTAATCCAATTCAATGGCGGTGCTGACGAGCTGATGCACGCCGCCGACCATGCTCATGTCGAAACCGTAGTACGGGAACACCTTGGTGAACTGCGCCTTGCAGATGGCGCAGATCAGGGCCAGGAAGTTCACCCCATTGGCCTGCGCCACGCTGTTGTAGGCGTTCATGCGCGGCAGCGCCCCCTTGACCCTGACTTCCATCAGGTCGTCCGTCAGCAGCCCGCCGCCGCCACCGCAGCAGTAGGTGGACTCACCGATGGTGTCGGCGTCCATGTCGTAGAAATTGTTTGCCACCGCCCGGATGATGTTGCGCGGGATGGTGAACTGGCCGCCGGGCTCGTTGCCCATGCGCGAGGCGCGGGCGACGTTGCAGGAGTCATGGAAGGTGATGACCCGGTGGTCGTTCTTGGACTTGTCGAACTTCAGCACCCCCTGCTGAATGAGATCCCAGGTGTATTCGCAGATGTGCATGGGCTGGGGATAGCGCGAATCGAGCTGCTTCTGGAGCATCTGCGCGTAAGGGTCGTCGCCGCCATAGCCGATTCCGGTCAGCGTGTTCCAGTAGCTGTAGGCCACACGCCAGGCATGGCCACACTCGCCGACGATGATGCGCTTGACGCCTAGTTCCAGGGCGGCGTCGCGGATGCGCATGGCGACGTTGCGCATCATCTCGTAGTTGCCGTTGAACAGGCCGAAGTTGCCGGCCTCCGAGGCATGGCTGGACAGGGTCCAGGACACGCCCGCGGCATGGAACACCTTGGCATAGCCGATCAGCGACTCGACATGCGGCTCGGAGAAGAAGTCCGCCGAGGGGGTGACCAGCAGGATCTCCGCCCCCTTGACATCCAGCGGCAGCTTCACCGGCACGCCGATGTCCGCCTCGATGTCCTCCTCCAGGCCGGCCAGGGTGTCCTCCAGGGCGGGGCCGGGTAGCCCCAGGTTGTTGCCGATCTTCTGCACCTTGGCCAGGATCTCGTTCGAGTACTTCTGGCCCATGCCGACGTAGTTGAGGATCTCCCGGCCGGCCATGGTGATCTCGGCGGTGTCGATGCCATAGGGACAGAACACCGAGCAGCGCCGACATTCGGAACACTCGTGGTAGTAGTTGTACCAGTCCTCGAGGACTTCCTGCGTCAGGTCCTCGGCGCCGACCAGCCAGGGGAAGTACTTGCCGCCGAAGGTGAAGTAGCGGCGGTAGACCTTGCGCATCAGTTCCTGGCGCGCCACCGGCATGTTCTTCGGATCGGCGGTGCCGAGATAGTAGTGGCACTTGTCGGTGCAGGCGCCGCAGTGCACACAGGCGTCGAGGAACACGCGCACGGAGCGGTATTTTTGCAGTACCTCACCCATGCGCTCGATGGCCCGTTCCTTCCAATCCTCGCCCAGTTCCCAGGGATACCCCAGATATTCCTGGGCGGCCTGGCCGGCCACGAAGGATTTCATGTGCGACATGGCCCCTTCCTGGATCTTGGGGATGTCGAGAACGGCATTGTCCTGGAACTTGGGGACTTCGAACTTGGGTGCAGCCACTTTAGCTCCTTGTCACTCTCATCTCGTTCCGTTGCCGGCGGTCAGGCACGATCCTTTTCCAGCGCGGCCGCCCAAGGGGCGATGTGCCGATGCTCGCGCGGGTTGTCCACCTGGTTGCGGCTGGGGCTGAAGAAGATACCGGGGGCGTGCAGAAGCTTGCTCACCGGGAAGATGATCATGAGCAGGGCCACCATCGTCAGGTGAGCCAGCAGCACGGCATCGCCGGGCAGGGGTTGCCAGTCGAAGTACATGAGCCCGCGCATGAAGGCCTTGAGGGCGACGATGTCGGTATGCGTGACGAAGGTCATCATCATGCCTGAGATACCGATGCCGATCAGGAGCGCCAGCATGAGGTGGTCGGAGGGGGTGGAGATGTAACGCACCCGGTCCACCAGGAAACGACGTGCCCACAGGCCGGCCAGCCCCGCCACCATCATGAAACTGGCGTACATCCCGAAGGGCTGGATGAACTCGACCCAGAACCATACGGGCTCCTGGAAGTAGCGGATGTGGCGCAACAGCACCAGCAGCAGGCCGAAATGGAACATCCAGCCGAAGATCCAGATCCACTTGTTGGATTTGAACAGGCTTTCGAACAAAACCACCTCGCGGGCCATGCGTAATGCAACGCCGGAGCCGGTGGTCGGCGCCGGGGTGGTGGGGATCTTGAGGGGGGCCGGTGTACGGCTGTACTCGTAGATGCGGTAGGCCACGCCACCGATGAAGACCAGGGTGGCAAAGTAGAACAGGCCTGTATAAAAAACGGTCAGTGCGGACATCCGTTCCTCAGCGTCGTACAGGTCAATACGGCGTAAGTTCACCAACCGGCTGAATGCCAGCGGGTAACTCCAGTCATCCTGGATCGATTCACAGGCGGCTTCCGCAATTCACAATCGAGGAAGCTGCGCCATGATTGCTATGTCTCTGACTCGGACTACCAGTCCTTGCCGCCCCGTGGGAGGGGCGAGTCGATCCCAGGGTGGGCAGGGATCGACTCGAGAGGCGGATCCGTTCAGATACAACCGGTCGGCTTGGGCAGGCCGGCGATCTTGCACGCCTGCTTGGCGGGACCATAGGGGAACAGTTCGTACAGGTACTTGTTGTTACCCTTGTCCGGACCCAGCTTCTTGGCGATGGCCTTGGTCAGCACGCGGATCGCAGGGGCGATCTGGTACTCGCTGTAGTACTCGCGCAGGAAGTTGACCACTTCCCAGTGGTTCTGGGTCATCTCGACCTTTTCTTCCTTGGCCAGGTAATCGGCGACCTGCTCGTCCCAGTCGGACAGATTGACCAGATAGCCTTCCTCATCGACTTCAATGCTTTTGCCAGCAACTTCTACGGTGGGCATGACTCACACTCCTCTTGAAAAAGTTACAACCAGGACTGGCAGGTGTTGTGCTCGGCGACGAGATCAACGAAACCACCGTAGTCCACGAGATTCACACCCTCGAGAACGCGACCGGCCACGCCGCGCGCATTCAGGTCGGGTGCAAGGGCATAAACCTTCAGGTCGGCCATGGCCGCCTGCAGTTTCGCCGCTGCGGCAGTGCCTTTCGTGGCGGCATAGACCGCGTCCTCGATCAGCAATACGGCAGAGCCTTTGGTCGCCAGGCGCAGACAGCTGTCCAGCGAGTTGCGCTCGGTGGGCGACTTGTTGACGATATGCAGCATGTTCGTTTCCCCTTAGTGGCTGATCACCACGTCCTGTTCATTCATCAGGGCGGCCAGCTCGGCAGAACTCATCACGGTGACGTCGACGATGAAATCGTCCTCGGTCAGACCGCGTGCCTCCATGGACTCCTTCTCGACATAGAGTTTCTCGATGTCATAGCCCTCGAGGGCACGGTAGGTCTTGGAGAAGTTCTTCATGTCGATGCCGGTGGTGTCGACGTTCTTCATCAGCTGATAGACGCCGTCATCCACGAAGGCCATGCACACGTCCTGATCGAAAGCCGCGGAGATCAGCACGACTTCCAGGCCTTCCAGGGCGTAGATGGTACCGTAGGGGGCCTTGCGGTTCAGGAACATGAATTTCTTGACGACACCGCCGCCTTCTTCCATTTCCAATTCGTCGGTCATCTCGTTCCCCTCAGTCACCGAAAGTCACCAGGCGGTCGGCCTGGATACCGGCTTCGACCAGTTGGCCCAGGCCCGAAATGCGAAAACCCGGGGCAATGTTGTTGGCGTCCTTGCCCTGACGCTTCATCTCGTTTTCGTCGAGCATGCCGCGACGTTGGGCAGCGGCGATACAAACCACCAGGTCGATGCCATGCTCCTGCGCGAGTGCGCTCCAGCGGTTGACGATATGGCGGTCGTCGGCCGGAGGAACGGTCAGCCGTGAGGCGTTGTTGACGCCGTCATGGTAGAAGAACACGCGGTAGAGTTCGTGTCCTTTGGCCAGTACGGCCTTGGCAAACTGATATGCGGAGTCCGACGCCTGATGGGTGTAGGGCCCCTCATTCACGAGTATTGCGAATTTCATTTGTATATCCCTAACTCCGAATTACCCATTCGGATGCAGCCCCGGGCAGACGCCCGGGGCACGCGATCAGAAGCGGATGTGGGTGGAGGCGTTCAGGCTGTTGCGGGCACCACGCCAGTTGTCGATATGGTACTTGGTGAACGGCAAGCCGGTCTTTTCGAAGAACGCCGGCCAGCCGATGCGGTCGATCCAGTCGCTCATGCGCTCCCAGGGACGGCCGTCGGCCTTGTACACGGCAAGGATCTTCTTGACCACTTCCGCCACCTCGGGCCAACGCGGGGCGTTGTTGGGCAGTCCGGATGCGACCAGCTTGTGGAAGGTCGGACGCGAACGGGCGTTCGAGTTCTTGCCGCCGACCCAGATCGCGATCTTCGAGTGCTCGGGATCGTTGATCTGCATCGGGGGGCAGGGCGGGAAGCAGGCACCGCAGCAGATGCACTTCTTCTCGTCCACTTCCAGCGAGGGTTTGCCGTTGACCAGGGCGGGACGGATGGCCGCCACCGGGCAGCGGGCGACGACGGACGGACGTTCGCAAACGTTGGCGACCAGGTCGTGGTTGATCTTGGGTGGCTTGGTGTGCTGCACGATGATGGCGATGTCCGCCTGGCCGCCGCAGTTGATCTCGCAGCAGGAAGTCGAGAGCTTGACGCGGTTGGGCATCTCGCACTTGACGAAGTCGTCGTACAGCTCGTCCATCAGTGCCTTGACCACGCCTGAGGCGTCGGTGCCGGGGATGTCGCAGTGCAGCCAGCCCTGGGTGTGGGCGATCATGGATACCGAGTTGGCCGTACCGCCGATGGGGAAGCCGTTGTCCTGCAGGGCCTTGATCAGGGGCTCCACCTTGGCCTGGTCGGAGACCATGTATTCGATGTTGGACCGCGCGGTGAAGCGGACGTAGCCGTCACCGAACTGGTCGGCGATATCGGCCAGCTTGCGGATGGTGTAGTGGTCCATCTGGCGCTGGGTACCGGCCTTGACGGTCCAGATCTCGTCGCCGTTCTCGGCGCGGTGGTACAGCACACCCGGCTTCGGGTGGGAATGGAAAACCCACTTGCCGTAGTTCTTCTTCATCACCGGGTGCATGTAGGGCATCGGGTCCGGCGCGCCGGACTCGATGGTGTCGTGTGTTCTTTCAGCCATGCTTGTCTCCAACAAGGTGAGATCAGGATACCAATATACGATTCAGAAGGGGTCACCATACGGTGACCCCCTTATCGCTATGCGCCGATCAGGCCGCGGCCCGCTTGCGCTCGAACCACTTCTCGGCTTCCTCGTCCCAACCGTCGGTACGCACGTAGGGGTTGGTGCGGGGATGGATGATCATGTTGGGATCCACCTCCAGGCCGATGCCTTCGAGGAAGTTCACCAAGCCGATACGCTCGATCATTTCACCCGTGCGCTCGTGCTCCAGGGCGTTCTCGGCGAAGAAGTCCAGCACGTTGCGGGCAAGGTCGTTGAGTTTCTCGAAGTCCTCGTCGGACTCGAGCTTCATGAACGGGATGACCACAGTGCCCATGGTGGCACCGATCTTCAGCACGCCCTTGCCGCCGACCAGGATGGTCACACCCTTGTCCTTGCCGGGCAGCAGCGCGCCGGGCATGACGTTCAGGCAGTGCATGCAGCGCACGCAGTTGTGGTTGTCGATTTCGATGCAGTGCTCGTCGGAGACGGCCACGCGGGAGATCCCCTCGCCGGCCGGGGCGCCGTCGTTCTTCTTGAGCTGGATGGCCTTGGTCGGGCAGTGGTTCACGACCATGTTGATCAGGTCTTCCATGCTGTGCGCGGACATCCAGTCGCGAGCGATCTGCTCGTTGACCTGGATGTTGTCGCGCCAGGTGCCGATGGTGGCCATGTCGGAACGCTGGATGGCGTTGACACAGTCGTTCGGGCAGCCGGAGAACTTGAACTTGAATTTGTACGGCAGGGACGGACGGTGCATGTCGTCCAGGTTGTTGTTGATGACGGTGCGCAGCGCGCGTGCCTCGTCGTAGCAGCTCATCTCGCAGCGGGCGGCGCCGACGCAGGACATGGAGGTGCGTAGCGCCGGGCCGGCGCCGCCGAGGTCGAAGCCCATCTCGTTGAGCTTGTCGAAGGCGGCCTGGACGTTCTCGGTTTTGATGCCCTGGAACATGATGTCGCCGGACTGGCCGTGGAAGGCGATCAGACCCGAGCCGCCGGTTTCCAGCCAGGCATCGCACATCTGGCGCAGCAGGTCGGAGGTGTAGTGCATGCCGGCAGGCGGTTGCACACGCAGGGTGTGGAACTCGGCCGCCTCGGGGAAGATGGGCTTGCCGGACTCGTCTTTCAGCTCGGTGAAGCGGGGGATGATACCGGCGCCATAGCCGATCACACCCACGGTGCCGCCCTTCCAGTAGCCGAAGCGGGTCTTGTAGGAGGTTTCCAGCTGGCCGAGCAGGTCGACCATCATGTCATTTTCTTGAGCGAGACGCTTGAGGCCCGTCACGAAGGAAGGCCAGGGGCCGCTCTCCAGTTCGTCCAGGTTAGGCGTTTGGTGCATCTGCTTAGCCATCTGTTTCTCCTTAAAGTCTTGAACAACGATATGTCGTCACTACTGTCACTGCGCTGCCCGCGTGCAGGACGGCCTGCACGGAGCGAGTGAACGCATATTAGATAGCCCTCATGTTCAACACCATCATTCCGTTGGGGTAGAGGGGGGTGAAATAGGGTAGTGTGTACCTACTCCATCGGGTAGGTGGGGCTACCCGGTTACGGGAATGCTAATGCCCGACAAATAATGTCAGATTATCGACTTATACAGCCATTCTACGTCTATGGATCAAATCACGCCCATCGCCAAGTTCCGCAACCCCTACGGCAACCAGGAGATCGAGCTGCAGCAGGTGGAGTACGCCGCGGGCGGCGTGCCCATGATGCGCCTGCGCATCCGTGAACGCGGCGCACGCTTCACCATCTTCGACATCGATCCCGTCACCGCCAAGTATTGGGCCGAGGAGATGCTCAAGTGGGCGGGACCCATCGCCAAGCAGAGCGGCGAAGAGGCCTGACCTCATGCGCATGTACAACCCGGAATGGGAGGCGATCAAGGATTTCGGGCATGCGGCGGCACTGGCCGACGTCCAGTTCGAATTGTCCGCCGGCGAGATCCCGGCCGATCACGGCGTCGGCCTGTTCGAGCAGCTGGTCAAACACCTGCCCTGGCTGGGTGAGACCGCTGGTGCCGGGGTGCATCCCGTGCACGGGGCACCCACCGGCCGCAACGACAACCTGGTCATCAATCGTCGGGTCAAGCTGACCCTGCGTCTGCCGGTCGAGCGGCTGGCCGATGCCGAGACACTGGTCGGGGCCGTACTGGACGCGGGGGCCGGCCCGATCAAGGTGGGCGCCTTGAAAAAACGGCCGCTGGTTCCATATGCGACGCTGTATTCACACTTCGTGATCATGGATTCGGCAGACGAAGCCCAATTCATCGCCGAGGCGCAGGCCGAGCTGGATGCCATGGGTGTGCGCAGCGGGCTGATCCCCGGCAAGCGGCGGCGGATGCGGATGGGCGGCGGCGATGTCGAAGGCTACAGCCTCATGCTGCACGACCTCAGTCTGCAGGACTCCATCCTCGTGCAGGAGCGGGGGCTGGGGCGGTATCGGGTCTACGGCTGCGGGATCTTCATCCCGCACAAGTCCATCAAGGAAGTGGCGATCGACTGAGCGACACGGTCGGTCACCTTGGTTTCAACCAGCGTGAAAGGAGAGGAAACATGGGTTACGTAGTGAACGGCGAAGAATTCGAAGTCGATGACGAAGGCTTTCTGGTCGAGCCCAATTTCAGCGACGAGATCGTGCCGGTCATCGCCGAGGCCGAGGGGATCACCCTCACGGACGAGCACTGGACCGTGATCAATTTCATGCGCCAGAAATACCAGGAGGACGGGCACACCCCCAACTTCCGCAACATGGTGGCGATGATGGAGGAGGAACATCCGGGCACGGACTGGAAAAAACGCCTCTACGAGCTCTTCCCCAAGCAGCCCAACCGCCAGTCCGCCAAGGTGGCCGGCCTGACCAAGCCGTTCGGCAAGGGTGGTTATTAATTAATTGAAACCGGCGCGGGGCGAGGCGTGGCCGACCCTCCCCCAGCGCCTGGCCCCCAGCCCCGATGTACATCAACACCCTCGTCACCACCGAAGACCTGGCGCGGCATCTGGAGGACCCGCAGTGGGTGGTGTTCGACTGCCGCTTCACCCTGACCGATTCGGAGGCGGGACGTCGTGCCTATGCCGAGGGACACATCCCAGGCGCGCGCTATGCACATCTGGACGAAGACCTGTCCGGCCCCATCATCCCGGGCAGGACCGGACGTCACCCCTTGCCTGACCCGCGGGTGTTGGCGGACAAGCTCTACCACTGGGGGGTGGGCGTGAACAAGCAGGTGGTGGTCTACGATGACAGCTTCGGCGCCATGGCCGTGCGCATGTGGTGGCTGCTGCGCTGGCTCGGGCACCCGGCGGTGGCCCTGCTCGACGGGGGGCTGCCCAAGTGGAAGCGGGAGATGCGCCCGCTCACCACCGAGGTGCCCCAACCCGTCAAGGGCACTTGTGTTTGTCTGCCTGAGCCGAGCCAGATCGTCGCTGCCGAGGATGTCCTCCAGGCCATGCAGGGCAGCGGCGAACTGATCATCGACGCGCGGCCGGAACGGCGTTTCACCGGCGAGTTCGAGCCCCTGGACCCAGTCGCAGGCCACGTGCCGGGGGCGATCAACTGGAATTTCGAGGACAACCTCGACATCGACGGCACCTTCCTGCCGCCAGAGGCCCTGCGCGAGAACTACCAGGCCCTGCTCAAAGGCCGGCCGCCCTGGAAGGTGATCCACATGTGCGGCTCGGGCGTGACCGCCTGTCACAACCTGCTGGCCATGGAGATCGCCGGTTTGCCGGGCTCCCGTCTCTATCCCGGTTCCTGGAGCGAGTGGATCACCGACCCCTCCCGCCCCATAGCCACCGGAGAATGACCCCCCACTGACATGGCTGCGCCTACCCGAGTCAAGACCGTCTGGTTCAAAAAGGACGGCGCCCAGCGCGGCGCCGAGGAGGTGGCGACCGCCTTGGCCACCACCATCTGGCGCATGGCCGACCGCGCCGTGGATGACCTGTCCAAGGCCGACTACGACATCGTCACGCCGCAGCGCGGCTTCAAGATCATCGCCGAGATGACCGCCTTCGCGGTGCATTACGTCGATCGCCTGGTCTATGGGCGTCTGACGGAAGAGGACCGTGTCCGATTGGTGAGCGCCGTCGGCCGCAGGCTGGCGCAGATCATGGAGGACAACATCCTGTCCTTCACCGGTGGCCGGAAGGACCCCGACTACGACTACAAGCAAGGCTACATCGACATGCTCAACGACCGCATGGCCGAGTACGCCCACTACGAATTCACCCAGGACAAGGCGAGCTTCCAGGCCCTGCGCTTCCTCTCACTGCAGATACGCGAGGTGATGGAAAAGTCCGACCAGAGCTGGATCCAGGACCAGATCATGGACATCGAGATGCCGCAGATCATGGGCACGGTGAAGAAGCAGGTGGATGGGTTTTACCCTGCCAGGGAACAGGGGACGGGAAACAGGTAACAGTCGTCTGCCGATACTGGGACCCGACCTCTGTTACCTTCGACCTGATCATGATCCCTCTGGACTCCCCCTTTCATCCCGACAACGAGGCCGGCTACCGGGTCTGGCGGCGGGAAAAGCTCGCTGGCTATCCGCAGCGGGCGGCGGATCTGATCGTTTCGGTACGCGACCCCCGCGCCCTCAGCGATGCGGAATACGCCGCCCTCTGGCAGCGTCTGGCCAAGACCAACATGGTCATCTATGAGGGCCCCGCCGACGGCGCGGAGGACAAGGCGATCCCACGGCTAGTCGGCGAACAGTTCGGCCTCAGGCATCTGGATGCCAACTGGCTGGCCGATCCGGACGGCATCTCCAGCCTGACGCCGCGCGAGGACGAGGAGAACGCCGAGCCGGAGCGGCCCGCCGGCGTGGACCCGGGCCGGCGCGGCGACTACATCCCTTACACCCACCAGCGCATCCGCTGGCACACCGACGGCTACTACAACCCGCCCGAGCGGCGCATCTTCGGCATGATGCTGCACTGCGCGCGCGCCGCGGATGCCGGCGGCGAGAACGACCTCTACGACCACGAACTGGCCTACATCGCCCTGCGCGACGCCAACCCCGACCACATCCGCGCCCTGATGGCCGCGGACGCCATGACCATCCCGGCGCGCACGGACGAGGCGGGCACCGCCCGACCCGACGAGACCGGCCCCGCCCTGTGCGTACACGAAGGCCATCTGCACCTGCGCTACACCGCCCGCACCCGCAGCATCCGCTGGAAGGACGATGCCGCCACCCAGGCCGCGTTGCGCAGCCTGGAGGCCCATCTGGAAGCCAGGCCCCAGGGCGTGTTCACCCTCAGGCTACAACCGGGCATGGGTCTCGTCTGCGCCAATGTCCTGCACACCCGCGCCGGCTTTGCCGACCGCCCGGAGCACCGGCGTCTGCTCTACCGCGCCCGCTACCACGACCACCCGCGCAACCTGCGCGCGCCGTAACGCACCCGTCTGCCTGCTTGTCGCCGATGCCCGACGGGCGCGCCCCTGGCTCGGCGGCGCGCGTGGACTTGTTTGCGTCAACACGTCCCCACGCTGTAAAGGGATTGGCGTGAATGTCGCGCGAGCGACCACGAAGCGCCCCTCCCCATCCCTCACCCCCGACCCCTCCCCCTGAGGGGGAGGGGAGGCTAGACCCGCCTCTCTCCCCGGGGGAGAGAGGCCGGGAGCGAGGGTCGGAGGGCTGGGGGCGAGGGAACGGACAAGGCGACATGCATGCTTCGGGGTGGCGTCGCCATGTCCGTTAGCCCAACATCAACTGTAACGTGCGCGTCGTACAAAGGCTGCAACCCGCCCACGCACACCCACACGTATGGAACAGATCCGCGACCTGGCCGATCCGGAGGATCGCGACCGCCTCCAATACATCCTGGAGACCTCTCTGGAGGTGCTCAAGCCGAGTCAGTTCTTCGCCTGGACGCAGGGGCCAGTGCAGGGACTGCTGCCGCACGAGATCCTGATCTGCGGCATGGCCGAGGCGCCGGGACGGGAACTGAAACTGCGCTATTTCACCGCCACCCGCTATTTCAGAGCCGAACACTTCGAGGCCGCCGCCAATCCGCGCCAGGGACTGGTGACGCGTGTCATCCACCACTGGGCTGCGGTGCGCAGCCCCTGCCTGGTGCCCACCCCCGACGCGGCCTGTCCCTGCCCTGCGGATTGGCTGGAACAGCTTCAGCGCCTGGAGTTGCGCAGCATGGCCGCGCACGGCATGGGCGCCGCCGACGGCGGCGTGCATGCCTGGTTCGGTCTGTTCCGCGTCGGCGAGCCCGACCTGCGCCTGGCCCATTTCCTGGAGCTGCTGCTGCCCAGCATGGCCGCCGCCTATGCGCGCATGCTGCATGGGGAGAATGGCGGCCACGCCCGGTCGGCCGGCGTCCATCCCCTCCTGACGAGCCGCGAGCTCCAGGTCCTCGAGCTGGTGTGCGAAGGCCTGTCCAACGCCCGCATCGGCGAGCGCCTGGGGCTGTCCAGCCTGACCGCCAAGAACCACATGCAGAACATCCGCCGCAAACTGGGGGTGAAGACCCGCGGCCAGGCGGTGGCCGAGGCCCTGCGCCTGGG
>CALHRD010000017.1 GCA_938038385.1 uncultured Burkholderiales bacterium | reverse complement strand
TCCTCGTACGATCAACCTTGTGCATGCGGGCTCACGGCAAGCCGGGCCTGAGATACTGTCCGATCTGAGATCGAGGGGGAGCGGCGGCTGCATGGATCTACACAGCGGGCTTGAGGCCCGAGGTCGGGCACGGCATGCCGCCGCTCGCACCTGGGGCGCCCCCCAGGGATGCCCCAGCCGATTTCGGCCGCGTGTGGGGCGCACGCCCTGTCCGGCTACGCCAGCCAGCGCGTGCGCCCCACACAAATGCTTCGGTCGACTGGTGAACATGTGGTTCATAATACAAGGTCGGGCTTTAGCCCGACACCCGAAGCGTCGGACTGAAGTCCGACCTACGAATCCGACCTACAGCGGGTTGGTCGTGATCGACACGGATTCAGGTCAATGCACATGTAAACCCTCGCCATACCAGAATTGTGCACCAAATCCGATAGCCCACACCGTCATGACCCCCAGCAGGATCAGGGCGATCTGCTGCCCCGTGTGGCGGAGCTCGGCGCGCTTGTGCAGGCCCGGGATGAGGTCGGCCACCGCCACGTAGATCATGCCCGCGGCCGCGAAGGCCAGGATGTAGGGCATCGCCCCCGTCAGCGGCGACAGGGCATGATAGGCCAGCATTGCGCCGACCAGGGTGGCCAGGCTGCTCACCACGTTGAGCGCCAGCGCCCGTGCGCGGCTGTAGCCGGAATGGAGCAGGATGAGAAAGTCGCCGATCTCCTGCGGGATCTCGTGCGAGACGATGGCGAGTGTGGTGACGATGCCCAGCTTGATGTCGACGAGGAAGGCGGCGGCGATCATGATGCCGTCGACGAAGTTGTGGAAGGTATCACCCACGGTGATCATGAGGCCGGAGCGGCCGTGATCGTGACCGTGTGCACCGGCGTGCCCATACACCGGCCGCGCCAGGGCGCTGTGGGCCTCGCAGGTCTCCAGGTGGCAGTGGCGCCAGAGCACCAGCTTTTCCAGCAGGAAAAACATCAGTATCCCGGCCAGTACCGCCCCGGTCAGTCGTTGGGCATCGCCGCCGTGTTCCAACGCATGCGGCAGCACCTCCAGGAAAGCCGCGCCAAGCAGGGCGCCTATGGCATAGCTGATCATGACCGGCAACCACTCGATGCGCACCGCCATGGCCACCGTGGCGAGGGCCACGCTGAGCAGGCCGCCGGCGGCGGAGGCAAGCAGTATCCAGGTCAGGACGCTCATGACGAGGTGTTCAGGGACAAGGATCGAAAAACACCCCCCGTATGCCATGGATCGACAATGACGCTTAGGCCGGATTGCGGTCCGGCGCCCGTCTCGATCACTGTCGGGCTGAAGCCCAACCTACAGGGTGGCGCTCGTGTAATCGGTAGATTTCGGGATTCTACTCGCGCCAGATCAGCGCGGCCATGCGGCCGGTGCGTCCGTCGCGGCGGTAGGAATAGAAACGATCGGCATCCCGATAGGTGCAGCCGACGCCACCGTGTACACGCTCCACACCCGCCCCAGCCAGGCGTATGCGTGCCAGGGCATACAAATCGGCCAGCCATTTCCTGGGCAGCTCGTCGAGCGTGCCGGGCAGGGCCGGGCGGAAGGCCGTCGCCGCCAGCGGATGTTGCTCGATGAAGGCCTGGCGCACCTCCTCGCCCACCTCGAAGGCATCCGGGCCGATGGCCGGTCCCAACCATGCGAGGATGCGGGCGGAGCCGATCCCCATGGATCGTACCGTCTCCTCCAGCACGCCGGCCAACAGACCGCGCCAGCCCGCATGCGCCGCCGCCACCACGCTCCCGCGCTCATCGCACAACAGCACGGGCAGGCAATCGGCGGTGAGCACGGCGCAGACTTGACCGGCCGAGCGGGCCACGGCGGCGTCGGCCACCACGCCGGCGGCATCGTGTCCGACCTCGGCCACCGTCGTGCCATGCACCTGCGTCAGCCAGAGCGGTTCGGCGGGGAGATGGGCGCGAAGCAGCCCCCTGTTCTCCGCCACCGCGGCCGGGTCGTCGCCGACATGGGTGGCCAGGTTGAAACCATCGTAGGGCGGTCTGCTCACACCGCCGGCACGGGTGGTCATCAAGGCGCGGACACGGACAGGTGCCGGCCAATCGGGGATGATCCAGTCAGGTCGCATCGCGGCCCTCCATTTGCGCAAGCAAGTCGCGGAAGTCGTCGGGCGGTGGCGCCTCCCACCCTATCTCGTTTCCCGTCCGTGGATGTGCGAGGGCGAGCAGTCGTGCATGCAGGGCCTGGCGATGAAATCGCACCGGCGTCTGTCGGTGGGTCGCGTAGAGCGGGTCACCCAACAAGGGGTGGCCGATATGGGCCAGGTGCACGCGGATCTGATGCGTGCGGCCGGTCTCCAGACGGCACTCCACCCAGGCCGCAGCGGCGTATTGCCTGAGCACGCGGTAATGGGTGACGGCAGATTTGCCGCCCGCCACCACGGCCATGCGCGTGCGCTGCACCGGATGGCGGCCGATGGGGGCGTCGATCACCCCCTCTTTTGCCCCGATCCGGCCCAGGGCCATCGCCCAGTAGACGCGTTTCACCGTTCTGGCCTGCAGGTCGCGTGTGAGCCGGGTCTGCGCCTCCGGCGTCTTGGCAACCACCAGCAGGCCGGAGGTGTCCTTGTCCAGGCGATGAATGATGCCGGCGCGTGGCAGCCTGGCCAATTGCGGGCAATGGTGCAAGAGGGCATTGAGCAGGGTGCCGGACCAGTTGCCTGCACCGGGGTGGGTCACCAGTCCGGGCGGTTTGTTCACCACCAGGATGTCGTCGTCCTCATGGATCACCTCCAGAACGATCGCCTCCGCGACATGCGCCTGTTCCGAGGCGTGGGGTGTGGCTCGCAGCTCCACGGCCTCGCCACCGTAGACCTTGGTCTTGCGGGTGGCGGGGCGGCCGTCCAGGTGCACTTCGCCGGCATCACACCAGGCCTGGATGCGGCTGCGGGAGTGCTGCGGCAGCAGCTCGGCCAGGCTCTGGTCCAGGCGGCGACCGGCATGAGCACCGGGGATGGTGAGATGGATGATTTGCGACATCGGTATAATTCCCGGTTTGCGAAAGGCTACCGAGACATGAGACGCATTTTAGCCCCGATGCTGGTTGCCGCGGCCCTTGCTGGTTGCGGCCTGCTGCCCGAGCAGATCGACGAGACCAAGGACTGGTCCGCCCAGCGGCTTTATGCCGCGGCCAAGTCCGATCTGAGCGAGGGCAATTACGCGCGGGCCATCCAGATGTTCGAACGGCTGGAGGCGCGCTACCCCTACGGGCCCTATGCGCAACAGGCCCAGCTGGAGGTGGCCTATGCCTACTACAAGGACAACGAACCCGTCTCCGCCATCGCTGCCGCGGACCGCTTCATCAAGCTGCACCCCAACCACCCGCACGTGGACTACGCTTATTACCTCAAGGGGCTGGCCAATTTCGTCGAGGAGCAGGGGCTGTTGGCCGGCCTCGGCAGCCAGGACATGAGCGAGCGCGACCCGAAGGCCGCGCGCGAATCGTTCGACGCCTTCAAGGAGCTTGCCAGCCGTTTCCCGGACAGCAAGTACACACCCGATGCCCTGGCGCGCATGAGATATCTGGTCAACGCCCTGGCCAGCCACGAGGTGCACGTGGCGCGCTATTACTTCAAACGCGGTGCCTACGTGGCCGCGGCGAACCGCGGCAAGTACGTCGTCGAGCACTATCCGCAGGCCCCCGCCCTGGAAGAGGCGCTCTACCTGATGGCGATGAGTTATGACCGTCTGGACCTCGCCGACCTGCGCGACGACGCCCTGCGCGTACTCAAACTCAATTTTCCTGCCAGCCCCTATCTCGCCGGCCAGGACCCCAAGGCGGGCAAGGAGAGGGCGTGGTGGAAGTTCTGGTAACCGGATATCGGGTGTCATGTATCGAGGTATCCCGAATCCGTGTCGATGCTGCCGCTCGCCTTGTAAGTCGGGCTTCAGCCCGACACCCAAAGCGTCGGACTGAAGTCCGACCTGCACAGGTTTGGTCGAGATCAACACGGATTGAGGGGTATGTTTGATGCGGCGCAGCCGCGCGCACTACCACGCTGATCCTGGATTCCTGATTCCTGATTCCTGAAATGGTCACCCATACCCTCACCCTGGCACCGGGTGATGCGGAGAGCTGGCTCGAACCCCTTGAGTCCCAGTATGGGGCGGAGAAGACCGCCCTGCTGCGCCAGGCGCTGGAGCATCTGTACGAGCATGGGGCGGAGAGCGTCACCGAAAGTGGCACTCCCCTGCCCCGGCATGCCCTGGCGACCGCCGCCATCCTGGCCGGGATGCACTTCGATGTCGAAACGGTAGCGGCGGCACTGCTGGCGGGTCTGCACGAGGCGGCCCTGCGGGCGGATGAACTCGGGCGCCGATTCGGTGATGGCATGACCGCCCTGGTACTGGGGGCTGCACGGCTCAACCGTATGGATGCCCTGTTCTCGGAACTCGTGGGCGATACCGGCCAGAGCGAGTCCCTGCGCCAGATGCTGCTGGCCATGACCGATGACATCCGTGTGGTGCTGATCAAGCTGGCGGAACGGGTGCAGACCCTGCGCGAGATGGCCCAGGCGGCGCCGGAGGCACGGCGCAAACTCGCCCACGACGCGCGCGAGCTCTACGCACCGCTGGCCAACCGGCTCGGCGTCTGGCAGCTGAAGTGGGAGCTGGAGGACCTGGCTTGCCGTTACCTGGAGCCGGAGACGTACCGCCATATCGCCCGACTGCTGGATGAGCGGCGCCTGGACCGCGAGTGGTACATCGACCAGGTCATCACCCAGCTCAAGCAGGAGCTCAGCCGGGCCGGCCTCAGGGACTTCGACGTGGCCGGCCGACCCAAGCACATCGCCAGCATCCTAGCCAAGATGCGCAAGAAGCACCTGGACTTCGAGGACGTCTACGACGTGCGCGCGGTGCGCGTGCTGGTGCCCGACGTCAAGGACTGCTACCACGTGCTCGGCATCGTGCACAGCCTCTGGCAGCCCATCCCGGGCCAGTTCGACGATTACATCTCGCGGCCCAAGGGCAACGGCTATCAGAGTCTGCACACCGCCGTGATCGGCCCCGAGAGCAAGGCCCTGGAGGTGCAGATCCGCACCTTCGCGATGCATCAGGAGGCCGAACTGGGCGTCGCGGCACACTGGCGCTACAAGGAAGGCGGCCAGGGTGCGGCGCTTGCCGACAAGGTCGCCTGGCTCAGACAGCTCCTGGCCTGGAAGGACGAACTGGCGGAACACACCGATCTCGCCCAGCAGTTCCGACACGAACTGTTCCAGGACGAGGTCTTCGTCCTCACCCCGCAGGGCAAGGTGGTGGCCCTGCCGGCCGGGGCCACGCCGATCGATTTCGCCTATGCGCTGCATACGGAGCTCGGCCATCGCTGCCGCGGCGCCAAGGTCGACGGCCAGCTCGTGCCGCTCGACACACCGCTCAAGACCGCGCAGCGGGTGGAGATCCTCACCGTCAAGGAGGGCGGTCCCAGCCGCGACTGGTTGAACCCCCACCTGGGCTTCATCCGCACCTCGCGTGCGCGTGCCAAGGTGCGCCAGTGGTTCAAGCAGCTCGACCACGACATCCACGTGCAGGAGGGTCGCGAACAGCTCGAGCGGGAACTGCACCGGCTCAACCTGAGCAACGTCAACCTCGAACAGCTCGCCGCCAAACTGGGTTTCGGCAAACCCGATGATCTGTATGCCAGCCTGGGCCGGGGTGATCTGGGCAGCGGTCAGCTGGCCCGGTCGCTGCAGGAGCTTTTCCTGCCGCCGCCCGAAAAACCCCTGGTCAGCACGCGCAAGCGCAAGGCGTCCCCCGCCGGCGTTCTGGTCGAAGGCGAGGCCAACCTGCTCACCCACATGGCCGGCTGCTGCAAGCCGGCCCCGCCCGACCCCATCGTCGGCTACACCACCCAGGGCCGCGGCGTGACCATCCACCGCGCCGATTGCAGCGTCATCCAGCGTCTGCCGACGGAGCAGCGGGGGCGCCTGCTCAAGGCGGCTTGGGGCGCGGCCGAACGGGAGGTGTTCGCGGTGGACGTCGAACTCGTCGCCGAAGACCGCCCGGGTCTGCTCAAGGACGTGAGCGAGATCCTGGCCCAGGAGAAGATCAACGTGATCCGGGTCGATACCCTGTCGCAGGACGAGACCGCACGCATGGAATTCACCCTGGAGGTGCGCAACGTCGACCAGCTCTCCCGCTTCCTGGCCCGCGCCACGCACGTGCGCGGGGTCGGCCTGGCGCGTCGCAAGTGAGCCGGCTCGCGTAGCCTATAAAATATCGCTTTCATCCAACCGAGGAACCGCCATGCAGGAACTGCAAGCCATCGTCGAAGAGGCCTTCGAGCGCCGTGCCGAGATCACCCCGCGCAACGTGGAGCCGCGCGTCAAGGACGCCGTGCTCACGGTCATCGACCTGTTGGACATGGGCCAGCTGCGCGTGGCCACCCGCACCGAGGGGCAGAACTGGGTCACCCACCAGTGGATCAAGAAGGCGGTGCTGCTCTCCTTCCGCATGGAGGACAACAGCTTCATCAAGGGGGGCTATACCAACTACTACGACAAGGTGCCGAGCAAATTCGCCGACTTCAACTCCAAGGACTTCCGCGAGGGGGGCTTTCGCGTGGTGCCGCCGGCGGCGGTGCGCAAGGGCGCCTTCATCGCGAAGAACGTGGTGCTGATGCCCGCCTACGTCAACATCGGCGCCTACGTGGACGAGGGCACGATGGTCGACACCTGGGCCACCGTCGGTTCCTGCGCGCAGATCGGCAAGAACGTCCATCTCTCGGGTGGGGTGGGCATCGGCGGCGTGCTGGAACCGGTGCAGGCCAATCCCACGATCATCGGCGACAACTGCTTCATCGGCGCCCGCTCCGAGATCGTCGAGGGGGTCATCGTCGAGGACAACTGTGTGATCTCCATGGGCGTGTACATCGGTCAGTCCACCAAGATCTACGACCGCGAAACCGGTGAGATCCACTATGGACGCGTGCCTGCCGGCAGCGTGGTGGTGAGCGGCAACCTCCCCTCCAAAGACGGCAAGTACAGCCTCTACTGCGCCGTGATCGTGAAAAAGGTGGATGAGAAGACCTTGAGCAAGGTCGGCATCAACGAGCTGCTGCGTGGCGTCTGAAGCCGCACTTTCGGCCGGCCGCCCCATGTGGCAATTCTGGGTCGACCGTGGCGGCACCTTCACCGACGTCATTGGGCGCGCCCCAGACGGGCGTCTGATCGCCCGCAAGCTGCTGTCCGAGGCACCAATCCGCTATTCTGACGCCGCCACCGCCGGCATCCGCGAGATCCTCGGCCTGGCGCACGACGCCACCATCCCCACCGGCCTGATCGAGTCGGTGAAGATGGGGACCACGGTGGGCACCAACGCCTTGCTCACGCGCAGCGGCGAGCCCGTGCTGCTGGTCACGACCGAGGGCTTCGCCGATCAGCTCGCCATCGGCGACCAGGCCCGGCCCGAGATCTTCGCTCTACACATCGTCAAGCCCCGCCCGCTCTACAGTCGGGTGATCGAGGCGCGCGAGCGCATCGATGCCAACGGCGCGGTGCTCGTCGCCCTCGATACCGAGTCTTTGCGCGAGCGGCTGGCCGAGGCACGCGCGTCGGGTCTTCGTGCCTGCGCCATCGCCTTCCTGCACAGTTGGCGCAACCCCACGCACGAGCTGGCCGCCGGCGAGATCGCCCGCTGCGTGGGTTTCACTCAGGTGAGTCTGTCGCATCAGGCGAGCCCACTCATCAAATTCGTCCCTCGCGCCGAGACGGCAGTACTCGATGCCCATCTCACGCCACCGCTCAGTCGCCATGTGGCTGCAGTGATTCGCAATCTGCCGCCCCACACTCGGCTGGAATTCATGCAATCCAACGGCGGGCTGGTCGATGCCGCGCAGTTCAAGGGCAAGGACAGCGTGCTCTCGGGCCCGGCCGGCGGTCTGATCGGCATGGTCAAAGTGGGCCTCGCGGCCGGCTTCGACCGCCTGATCGGCTTCGACATGGGCGGCACCTCGACCGACGTCGCCCTTTATGCCGGGGAGTTGGAGCGCCGAGCCGAGAGCATGATCGCCGGCTGCCGCATTCGTGTACCCATGCTGGCCATCCATACGGTGGCGGCCGGCGGTGGCTCCATCCTCCACTTCGACGGTCAACGGCTGCTGGTCGGGCCCGACTCGGCCGGTAGCCAGCCCGGGCCGCTTAGCTATCGCAACGGCGGTCCCCTGACCGTCACCGATGCCAATGTCTTGCTCGGCCGCATCCGTCCCGAGCACTTCCCCGCCGTCTTCGGTCCCGACGGGCGCCAGCCGCTGGATACCGAGGCCGTGCGCGAGGCCTTCAGCGCGCTTGCCCGCAGAGTCAACCAGGCATTGGGCCTGGATTACAGCGCCGAGACGCTGGCCGAGGCCTATCTCGACATCGCCGTCGAGAACATGGCGGCTGCCATCCGCCATGTGAGCCTCGCGCGTGGTATAGACCCACGCGACTTCACCCTCGTCGCCTTCGGCGGTGCCGGCGGGCAGCTTGCCTGCCGCGTGGCGGCGCGCCTGCACATGGCCCGCATCCTCGTCCCGCCCCATGCCTCGGTGCTGTCGGCCTATGGCATCGGCCTGGCGGAGCGCCGGAGCATCCACCAGCAGGCCGTGGAGGCCACCCTGGATGCGTCCTTGCTACCACGACTGGCAAGCCTGGCCGACGAACTGCGAGGCGCAGCAGCCCAGGACCTGGCCGCCCAGGGCGAGCGAGCCGAAGGCATGTCGTTCGAGGTCCGTGTCTGGCTGCGGCCAGCCCGCGCCGACACACTGCTGGCAGTACCCTTGTCGGGCCTCGACGAGATACTTCACGCGTTTCAGCAGCAACACGCGGCCCGTTTCGGTTTTGCCGATCCGGATCAGGCCCTGACCTGCGCCGCGGTCGAGGTAGAGGCGCGCAGCGGCGGCGGCAGCGCCCTGCCCTACCAGCTGCCGACCCAGGCGGGCGAACCGCTGGGAGATGCGGCGCTCCATATCGCGGGCCACTGGCAGACCCTACCGCTGTATCGCCGCGAAACCCTGGCCGCCGGTCAGCGCCTCGTGGGACCCGCCATCGTCGTCGAGGCCGACACCTGCACGGTCGTCGAGCCGGGTTGGACCTTGACGGTCAACCCACAGGGCGATCTCGTCCTCACCGCCGCCGACACGGCACAGGCCAGGCCGGATGCTCGGCGCCCCGATCCCGCCTGGCTCACCTTGTTCAACCGCCGCTTCATGAGCATCGCCGAGGACATGGGGACAGCCCTGGCGGCCAGCGCCCGCTCGGTGAACATCCGCGAGCGACTCGACTTCTCCTGCGCCCTGTTCGACGCCCAGGGCAATCTCGTCGCCAACGCACCGCACATCCCGGTCCACCTGGGCAGCATGGGCGAGGCGGTGCGCAGCCTACTCGAACGCTTTGGCCCCGAACTGCGGCCGGGAGACGCCTGGCTGCTCAACTCACCCTATGCCGGTGGCACCCACCTGCCGGACATCACCGTCATCATGCCTGGCTTCGATGTGAACGGGCGCCGGCTGCTGTATTTCACCGCCGCGCGCGCCCACCATGCCGACATCGGCGGCATCGCCCCCGGTTCCATGCCGGCGGCTAGCCGCCGCATCGACGAGGAAGGCTGTCTGTCCGAGGGGCTCATGCTGGTGCGCGCAGGGCTATTTCAAGAGGCTGCCGTGCGCGCCTGGCTGACCGCGCCGCCCTGGCCGGCACGCAACCCGGCACAGAACCTCGCCGACCTGCACGCCCAGGTCGCTGCCTGCGCCCTGGGGCAGCGTCTGTTGCGCGCTCTTGCCGACGAGGTGGGCGAAGCCGCCGTCACCGCCTACATGGGCTATGTGCAGGACTATGCCGAGACCGTGGTGCGCCGGCTGCTGACACGGCTCAAAGACGGCACCTATACGCTGCCGCTGGACGGCGGCGCAGTCATCGCAGTGTCGGTGCGTATCGACCCTCAGCGGGGACGGGCGGTCATCGACTTCTCCGGCACCTCGCCGCAGATCGAGGGCAATCTCAACGCCCCGGCCAGCATCGCCCGCTCTGCGGTCCTGTACGTCTTTCGCACTCTGATCGAGGAGGACATCCCGCTCAATGCCGGCGTGTTGCGCCCTCTCGACATCCACCTGCCGGAGAGCAGCCTGCTCAACCCGCGCCCGCCGGTGGCGGTGGTGGCCGGCAACGTGGAGACCTCGCAGAACATCGTCGATGCCCTATACGCCGCCCTCGGCGTGCTGGCCGCGGGTCAGGGAACGATGAACAACCTGGCCTTCGGCGATGGCGAGCGGCAGTATTACGAAACCGTCTGCGGCGGCAGCGGCGCCGGTGTGCATTTCGACGGCACCGACGCGGTGCACTGCCACATGACCAACTCGCGGCTCACCGACCCGGAAATCCTGGAGCGCGACTTCCCCGTGCGGGTGGAGCGCTTCGCCATCCGCCGTGGCTCCGGCGGCGCCGGCCGGAGCCACGGCGGAGACGGCGTCACGCGGGCGCTGCGCTTTCTCGCTCCACTTCAGGGCAACCTACTGGCGCTGCGCCGCGAGGTCTGCCCCTTTGGTCTCAACGGAGGTGGGCCAGGCGCCTGCGGTCGCCAGTGGATCGAGCGCGCAAACGGTACAATCGAGCCCCTGCCCGGCATCGCCGAGTTCATCATCTCGCCCGGTGATCTGCTCGTGCTCGAGACCCCGGGCGGAGGTGGATACGGAAAGGACGACCGCACATGAGCAAAACCCTACGTCCAACAGAGGCCCTGCTGCTGGCTGTCCTGACGCTGTCGAGTCAGGCGCTTGCCTTTCAGGTCGCCGATTTCGAAAGCGGCATGGCCAAGAAGGACGTCATGGACAAGCTCATCACCCAGTGGAACTTCGACAAGATCGAGGAGCCCTCGGCCGAGACCATCCTTGCCTACGACACCAGCAGCGAGCTCAATCGCCGTTACCTGTTCAGTTTCTGCAAGGGCAAGCTCACCGGCTTCGAACAGGACATCAAGCCCTCGCTCAAGGCCCTGGTCATCGTCATCCAGAACTACACCCAGAAATACGGCCAGCCCAGCCGCGTCTATGCCAACACCCACGTGGTGAGCAACGGCGAAAAGAACGTCCTGGGCCTGTTCTGGAAATCCGGCCTGGAGCACATCGGCGTGAAGTACGTCATCCTGCCCAACATCGAACAGATGAGCCTGTCCTTCGAGGTGAACAACCTCTGCTACCAGACGCCGCGCTTCTGAGCCCTACAGTTCCAGCAGCAATCGCGCCGGGTCTTCCAGGTTTTCCTTCACCGTGCGCAGGAAACTCACCGCCTCGCGCCCGTCGATGAGGCGGTGGTCGTAAGACAGGGCGACGTACATCATCGGCCGGATGACGACCTGCCCATCCAGAGCCACCGGCCGGTCCTGGATGCGGTGCAGCCCCAGCACCCCGGATTGCGGCGGGTTGAGCAGGGGTGTGGAAAGCAGCGAGCCGAAGATGCCGCCGTTGGAGAGAGTGAAGGTGCCGCCCTCCAACTCCTCCAGGGTCAGCTGCAAGGCGTTTGCCCGCTTGGCGAAGTCGGCGATGCGACGCTCGATCTCGGCGAAGCCGAGGCCATCGGCATCGCGCAGGATGGGCACCACGAGGCCGCGCTCGGAACTGACCGCCACGCCGATGTCGTAATAGTCGTGGTAGACGATGTCACGTCCGTCCACGCTGGCATTCAACACCGGATACTCTTTCAGCGCCTGGCACACCGCCTTGACGAAGAAAGACATCAGACCCAGCTTGACGCCGTGTTCCTGCTGGAAGCGCTCCTGATAGCGACGGCGCAGGTCCTGCACCGGCTGCATGTCGATCTCGTTGAAGGTGGTGAGGATGGCGGCAGTGTGCTGCGCCTCGAGCATGCGCTCGGCAATGCGCTGGCGCAGCCGGCTCATGGGTACGCGGCGCTCGGTGCGTGCTATGGCAACGAAGGACGCTGGCGCACCCGACGGTGGGGTTTCCCGCAGACCCTGTTCTGGCGTTACCGCCGCGCCCGCGGGCTCGGGCGGTACGGCTACAGCCTGGGTCACGCCCTGTGCGACTGCCTTTGCTTCGGCAGTGAGCGTGGGCGCGGGGGCGATCGCTTCGGCGGGGCGCCCGACCTCGGTATCGACCAGCGCCAGGACCGCGCCCGGCTTCACCTCGCTGCCCGCCCCGGCACGGATCTCGCTCAGGATACCGGCGGCCGGCGCGGTCACCTCCAGAATGACCTTGTCCGTTTCCAGATCGGCAAGGACCTCGTCGCGCTCCACCGGCTCGCCGACCTGCTTGCGCCACTCGATCAGGGTGCCGCTTTGCACGGATTCGGACAGTTCGGGGGTTTTGACTTCGATCAGCATGGCGCGGTCGGAAACGGGAAGCAGGCGGGATTATCCCGGCTCCCGCTGGTCACCGCCAAGCCTGCTGATGCCGGGCGTCGTTCTGTCTCATTGCCCGAAGAACTCCTTCACCTTGTCCATGAAACCCTTGGCTCGGGGATGGTGCTTGCCAGCCTGGCAGCAGCTATCGAACTCGCGCAATAGCTCTTTCTGCCGCTCGGTGAGGTTGACCGGCGTCTCGACGACGACATGGCACAGGAGGTCGCCGGGGCGGTCGCTGCGCACGCCTTTGATGCCTTTGCCGCGCAGGCGGAAGACCTTGCCGGTCTGGGTCTCCGCCGGGATCTTGATGGTGGCGTGGCCATCTAGCGTCGGGATGTGAATCTCCCCGCCCAGCGCGGCGGTGGCGAAGGAGATCGGCATTTCGCAGTGCAGGTCGTCGTGGTCGCGGGTAAAGACGGGATGCGGCTTGAGGTGCACCATGACGTACAGATCGCCGGGCGGCCCGCCGTTGATGCCGGCTTCGCCCTCGCCGCTCAAGCGAATGCGGTCACCCTCGTCCACCCCGGCCGGGATGCGCACCGACAGGGTTTTGTGCTGCTTGACGCGGCCTTCGCCGTGGCAGTGCGTGCAGGGTTCGGCGATGACGCGCCCGCTGCCGTGACAGCGTGGGCAGGTCTGCTGGATGGAGAAGAAACCCTGCTGCATGCGCACCTGACCGTAACCGCCACAGGTCGGGCAGGTCACCGGCTCTGTGCCGGGTTTGGCGCCGGTACCATGGCAGACCTCGCATTGCGCCATGACCGGCACGCGGATCTTGGTCTCCGTGCCGCGCGCCGCCTCTTCCAGGCTGATCTCCAGGTTGTAGCGCAAATCGGCGCCGCGATAGACCTGGGAGCGGCCGCCCCGGCCGGCACCGAAGATGTCGCCGAATATGTCCGAGAAGGCATCGGCGAAGTCGCGAAAACCCGCCCCTGCCGCGCCGGCCCCCGCCATGCTCGGGTCCACGCCGGCGTGGCCGTACTGGTCGTAGGCCGCCCGCTTCTGGGGGTCGCTCAGGACGTCGTAAGCCTCTTTCGCCTCTTTGAACTTTTCCTCGACGTCGTGCTTGCCCGGATTGCGGTCCGGGTGGTACTTCATCGCAAGTCTGCGGAAGGCCTTCTTGATTTCGTCCTCGGTGGCGCCTTTGTGGACGCCGAGGACCTCGTAGTAGTCGCGCTTGCTCATCGGGTGAGGCGTTGGGGGTGCGGAAAAAAGTCAGGGGTGGGACGCACGGGAACCACCCCGCGCGTCCCACCCCCTACGGCCTTACTTGTCTTTGACTTCCTCGAACTCGGCGTCGACCACGTCCTCGTCGGCCTTCTTCTTGCCGCCTGCCGTGCCGGCCTCGGCCCCGCCTGTCTGGGCGCCGCCCTGCTGCGTATACATCTGCTCGGCCAGCTTGTGCGAGGCCTCGGCCAGGGCCTGGGTCTTCGCCTCGATATCGGCCTTGTCGCTACCGCGGATGGCCTCCTCGGCGGCCTTGATGGCGGCCTCGATCTTTTCCTTATCCTCGGCGCCAACCTTGTCGCCGTAATCCTTCAGCGCCTTGCGTACCGAGTGGATCATGGCGTCGGCCTGGTTGCGGGCATTGGCCAGCTCGAAGGCCTTGTGGTCCTCGGCGGCGTGCGCCTCGGCGTCCTTGACCATCTTCTGGATCTCCTCCTCTGTGAGACCGGAGCTCGCCTGGATGCGGATCTTGTTCTCCTTGCCGGTGGCCTTGTCCTTGGCCGAGACGTGCAGGATACCGTTGGCGTCGATGTCGAAGGTGACCTCGATCTGTGGCATACCGCGCGGCGCCGGCGGAATGTCGGTGAGGTTGAACTGGCCCAGGCTCTTGTTGCCCGCCGCCATCTCCCGTTCACCCTGCAGCACGTGGATGGTCACCGCGGTCTGGTTGTCGTCCGCAGTGGAAAACACCTGGCTGGCACGGGTGGGGATGGTGGTGTTCTTGGGGATCAACTTGGTCATCACCCCGCCCAGGGTCTCGATACCCAGGGACAGCGGCGTGACGTCGAGCAGCAGCACGTCGCGCACCTCGCCCTGCAGCACGCCGCCCTGGATGGCGGCACCGATGGCCACCGCCTCGTCGGGGTTGACGTCCTTGCGCGGTTCGCGCCCGAAGAACTCGCGCACCTTGTCCTGCACCTTGGGCATACGCGTCATGCCGCCGACCAGGATCACCTCGTCGATGTCGCTGACCTTGATGCCGGCGTCCTTGACGGCGATCTTGCACGGTTCGATGGTGCGCTCGATCAGATCGTCCACCAGACTTTCGAATTTGGCGCGGGTGATCTTCATCACCAGATGCTTGGGCCCCGAGGCATCCGCCGTGATGTAGGGCAGGTTGATCTCGGTCTGGGTGGTCGAAGACAGCTCGATCTTCGCCTTCTCCGCCGCCTCCTTCAGACGCTGCAGCGCGAGCACGTCCTTCTTGAGGTCCACACCCTGCTCTTTCCTGAACTCCTCGATGATGTAATCGATGAGCCGCTGGTCGAAGTCCTCACCGCCGAGGAAGGTGTCGCCGTTGGTGGATAACACCTCGAACTGGTGCTCGCCTTCGACTTCGGCGATCTCGATGATCGAGATGTCGAAGGTGCCACCGCCCAGGTCGAATACGGCGATCTTCTGATCACCGCGCTTCTTGTCCATGCCGTAGGCCAGCGCAGCCGCAGTCGGCTCGTTGATGATGCGCTTGACCTCCAGCCCGGCGATGCGGCCGGCATCCTTGGTGGCCTGGCGCTGGGAATCGTTGAAGTAGGCCGGAACGGTGATCACCGCCTCGGTGACCGGCTCGCCGAGATAGTCCTCGGCTGTCTTCTTCATCTTCTTCAGCACTTCGGCACTGATCTGGGGCGGGGCCTTCTTTTCGCCACGCACCTCCACCCAGGCATCGCCGTTATCCGCACGGATGATCTTGAAGGGCATCAGGCTGATGTCCTTCTGCACCTCCTTCTCTTCGAAACGGCGGCCGATCAGCCGTTTGATGGCGTACAGCGTGTTCTTCGGGTTCGTGACCGCCTGGCGTTTGGCGGGAGCGCCCACCAGGATCTCGCCGTCATCGCTGTAGGCAACGACGGAAGGTGTCGTGCGCGCACCCTCGGAGTTCTCGATGACCTTGGGCTTGTCGCCCTCCATGACGGCGACACACGAGTTGGTGGTGCCCAGGTCGATGCCGATGATCTTTCCCATTTCCTTATCCCTTGCGTGAATGTTTCAACCTGATTGCGATATGGGTTTGTTGTGCGGAACTTCAAGCTTTGCCCTGGAACACCGTAACCAGTGCAGGCCGCAGCACACGGTCATGCAGGAGGTAGCCTTTCTGCAGCACGCTGGCCACGGTGTTGGCCTCGCCATCCCCCTCCACCATGGCGATGGCCTGATGCAGGTGCGGATCGAATTTCTCACCCAGAGGGTGCACCTCCCGCACGTGGTTTTTCTCCAGCACGCTGGACAACTGCTTGAGGGTCAGTTCGACGCCGCTCCTCAGACTCTCCACTGTGGTCTGCTCCCCAGCCGCCAGGGCGGCCTCCAGACTGTCCTTGACTGCCAGCAACTCGCCCGCGAATTTATCCAGGGCATACTTGCGCGCCTTGTCCACGTCGTCCTGGGCGCGCCGGCGGGCATTCTCGGCCTCGGCCTTGGCACGCAGCCAGGCGTCGTGATGCTCGGCGGCCTCGAGTTCCGCCTGGCGCAAGCGTTCCTCGAGACTGGCCGGGGCAGCCTCGGGCTGCTGGTCTTGTATGCTTGGTTCGGGTTGTGCCTGCTCCGTCGTGGACGCTGCCGGCAATTCCTGTTGGTTTTCAGACATGAACACTCTCCTGGACGATCTGTCAGCAATTGGGGTCGGCCGGATGGATTTCAACCCAGATTATCCATTGGGACGCGGGAAGGCGCGAAGCGCATGATCGAGGCAGGTTGCGCGCGACGGTCGCAGCCCGGATTGAACATCCGGGCGAGAAGTTGCGCGCAAGATGACCGATCAGGGGCAAGCGCGGCCCGCGTAGGCCATCAA
>CALHRD010000016.1 GCA_938038385.1 uncultured Burkholderiales bacterium | reverse complement strand
CTACGAGGCAAACGGCAGCGTCGACACGGATTCGGGAAAAGGCCACCCGCGGGTGGCCTGTCCATGCCACGACCCCACTTAGCGCGGCAGTTCCTCGAAGACGTTGGTCCAGACGTTGAGGACCTGGCCGCCGCCGGCCGTGCCGGCGCCGGTCTCGATGGTCTTGACCACCTCCAGTTTGGCCATGTCGAGCTTGTACACGTTGCCGTCGCCCGCGTTGGAGACATACCCCGACTTGCCGTCGCGCGTGAAGGCGACGTGGCCCATGCGGCCCTTCCCGATGATCAGGTCCTGCACGGTGGCCATCTTCTTGGTGTCGACGATGGTGATGACGTTGTTGCCGTAATTGGTGACCACCGCGAGCTTGCCGTCCGGACTGTTGTAGGTGTGTCCGATGCCGTTGCTGGCGGTCGAGACCCGATGTACCAGTTTCTTGGTCTTCGCATCGATGAAGGCGAGTTCACGCCCGCGGCTGTCGTTGCCGGGTCCGCGGTTCAGGAGCATGAACAGCTTGCCGTCCTGGGTGAAATTGCCGTGGTGCGCCTCGACCGTCTCCTCGCCGACGATGGGCATGTCGATGCGGGCGATGACCGGCATGTCCGGCTTGGTCAGGTCATAGACGATGACGCCGGGCATGACATTGCCCTCGGGGACGTATCCGAGCACCAGGCGGGTGCCGTTCGGTCCGAGGAACCCGGGCTTGATGCTGCCTTCATGCACCACCCACAGCTCCTTGCCATCCGGGCTGGGTACCGAGTAATGCGGGGCGCTCGGGATATCCAGCGTTCGCACGTTCCAGTTGCTGGTATCCACCACCACCAGGCGGTTATCCACCCGGTCCTTGGAGAAGAAAAAGCGCGAATCCGGGCTCCACGAGTTGTGCATGGAGGTCACGCCCTTGGGACTGCCTTTGACCTCGATGTCCAGCTTTCTGGCGATGTTGTCCGTGGCGGTGTCGATGAAAGTGATGCGCAGTTTACCGTCGCTCAGGCCCCAGTGATCCACACCCGCCCACTTGCCGTTGGGGCTCACCAGGCCGTGTTTCGGCCGGTTGCCGGTCTCCAGGCGTTTGGCGACCGACTTGCCGGCCAGGTCGATGACCACCACTTCCTTCTGGCCGTCGCCGGCGCAACTGACATAGACCTTGCTGGCGTCGGGCGTGGGGGAACCCAAGGTGCCGCCCTTGCAGGTATCGAGCGTGGCGGCGACCGCGTCGCTCCTGGTGTCGATGATATAGGCCTTGCCCGCCGCATGTAGTTGCACGACGACATCGGGCCAGACCGGCTTGGAGGCCTGGGCGACGCCGGAGGCGGCCAAGGCCAGGGGAATCGAGGTAACGAGGGGAAGTAGACGAAAGCTTCGTTGCATGGTGTTGTCTCCTATGGTTGGTTCAATCGACTATGTGTCCGCCGACGCACTTGGCGTGGCTAACCCCAATCATAGGCCTATCGGTACGTAAATACCATTGCTGTGGAGGGTCGCTACGTATCTCCACTCACCTGACGCACCGTTCGTTCGTTTCGCCGCCGCTTGCCGGCAGTGTGGCCAGACTGCTGCCCAGCAGGTCGAGGCAACCGGCGGCGATCTCCAGCGGCCAGGCCAGGCCGGCGAGCAGCGCGGCAGCAGGCTTCACGCCCTGCCGGCGGCGCAGCAGCGTCATGGCCAGCCCCAGGCCGGCATAGAGGATGATCAGGCTTATCGGAGTCATGGCGGGGTTCCTTGGAATGAAGATGCGGGCAGTTTGGACCAGCCGAGGCTCACCACATGAGCCAGCGTCCGCGGCCTGGTCTAGAATTTGCGCATGCGGAGATGCCCATGGACCGTACCGAGCGCTTCCACCTCATCGATATGTTGCTCTCCAACCACGGCGTGGTGAGTTTCCAGACCCTGCAGGCGCGGCTGGAGGTGTCGCGCGCCACGCTCAAGCGCGACCTGGAATACCTGCGCAACCGGCTCAACGCTCCCATCGTCTGGGATCGCGAGGCCGGTGGTTACCGCTTCGAGCGCGGCGGCCAGGTCGGCGGTCAGTACGAGCTGCCCGGCCTGTGGTTCTCCGCCGAGGAGATCCACGCCCTGCTCACCATGCAGCACCTGCTTGCCAACCTGGATGCCGGTGGCCTGCTCGGCCCGCACATCCAGCCGCTGATGGCGCGCCTGACCGGGCTGCTCGGCAGCGGCCGACATCCGGCCGAAGAGGTGCGGCGGCGCATCAGGCTGATCCCCATCGCCGCCCGGCGGCTGTCCCTCGACCACTTCGCCGCCCTGGGCTCGGCCCTGCTGCGCCGCAAGCGGCTGGTCATCACCTACTATGCCAAGGGCCGCGACGAAACCACCGAGCGGGAGGTCTCGCCGCAGCGCCTGGTGCACTATCGCGAGAACTGGTACCTGGACGGCTGGTGCCACCTGCGCCGCGGTCTGCGCAGTTTCGCCGTCGACGGCGTGCGGCGCGCCGAGATCCTGGAGCAGCCGGCGCGCGAAGTCGCCGACAAGCACCTGGACGCCGTGTTGGGCTCGGGCTATGGCATCTTTTCCGGCCGCAGGCTGAGCTGGGCACGGCTGCGCTTCAGCCCCGAGCGCGCGCGCTGGGTGGCCCTGGAGCAGTGGCACCCGAAACAGCGCGGAAGGCTGCTCAAGGACGGACGCTATGTCCTGGAATTGCCCTACAGCGACGACCGCGAGCTCAGCATGGACATCCTGCGCCACGTGCCCGAGGTGGAGGTGCTGGCGCCGGCCGCGCTGAGGCAGAATATCGCCGCCAAGCTGCGTGCCGGTCTTGCCCGGCTGGAGCTTGCACCATCATGACGGCATGAAGCTTGTCGATGCACCCACTGCCCGATCATCCAAACCGGAGCTATCCATGGAACCGTACTTCGCCCGCGGTCTTCCCTATCTGCTGATCCTGCTGATGTTCCCCGTTGCCGTCCTCGCCGGCGGCAATCCCGTCGTGCGCATGACCACCAGCCTGGGCGTGGTGGAGGTGGAGCTGCTGCCGGACAAGGCACCTGCAACGGTGAAGAACTTCATGGATTACGTCGCCGCCGGCCATTACGACGGCACCGTGTTCCACCGCGTCATCCCCGGCTTCATGATCCAGGGTGGTGGTTTCGAGCCGGGCATGCGGCAGAAGGACACGCGCGCGCCGGTGCGCAACGAGGCCGACAACGGGCTCAGGAACACACGCGGCAGCGTGGCCATGGCGCGCACCATGGAGCCCCACTCCGCCACCGCCCAGTTCTTCATCAACGTCGCCGACAACGACTTCCTCGACCACCGCGACAAGAGCCTGCGCGGCTGGGGCTACGCGGTGTTCGGCCAGGTGGTCAAGGGCATGGACGTGGTCGAGCGCATCGCGCAGGTACCCACCACCACGGCCGGTCCGCATCAGGACGTGCCGCGCACGGATGTGCTGATCCAGAAGATGCAGGTCATCGGCGCCGCGGCGGCGAAGCCGCGCTGAGTGTGTATGGCCGATTCGCCGCGCGTCGCCCTCCAACATCCTGGCGACGCGCGGTCGGCTGATCAGCACCAGTCCTGCAGGACCTCTTCCAGTTCCGTCACCTGCACCGGCGTGGTCAGCGCCGCGTCGATGCGGAAGCGGCTGCGCACCTTGTCCAGTGCGCTCTGGTGGGCGGGATCGTAATAGACCAGGATGCGGGTGTCCTTGAGCGGCTGGGCGGTGGCCAACAGGGACTCCAGATTGCTCACCCGGTCGCGGAAATCGGGCTGGAAGAAAAAGTCGGCGGCGATCACGTCCGGCCGAGCCTTGCGCAGATGGGCGATGGCCTTGCGCACGGTGAATTCCCGGGTGACGGTGTAGCCCAGCCGCTCGTAATGCGGCTTGAGATTCGTGTGCGCCAGAAATTCGATCACCGCCAGCAGGGTCTTGCCGTGGCTCATGGTCGTGTCGGTCACATGAGCAGGAGCAGCGCGCCCAGGGCGATGGCGGCGATACCCGCCGCCACGACCCGGTTGTCGGTCTGTTGCACCTGCGCGCGCACGTCGAGCCCGACGTTGCTCAGGCGGATCACCGGTGCCGACTCCGGGATCAGTTCCAGCCGGTACTCCCCCGCCTGCGGCCGCTGCAGCAGCAACAAGCGCTCCTGAAAGCGGGGGTTGCCGTCGGCGATCGAAGCGGCGCCGAGTTCCAGGCGGATGGGCGTGCCCGCCACCTCACCCTGATACAGCAGGACACGGTAGCGGTCGCGCGGTGGCTGGTCGTCGGGCATGTTGGGGGCGAAGCTCCCCGCCGCGCGCAGGATCAGCCCCACCGGCGCCATGGCCGGGTCCAGACGGAAGCCCGGCGAAGTCCAGATGCCATCATCGCCGGCGCGCAGCTCCACGGTCTGCGCCACCTGGCCGGTGAAATGCACGACGTAGATCCAATACGCCGGGCCGATGGCCAGGCCGGCAAGGAGCAACAGCACGGAAAAGGTCTTGAGCATGAATGGGTGGGCGACGGGGGGTGTGCGAGCGTCGCTATTCTACCCCGCAAGGCCACCCGGCCGCTTGGCGTCCAGTCAGCAGCGGCGCGCCGGTGGCGGGCGGGGGGTCAGACGCGGCGGCTCCGCTTCAGGTGTTGCAGCACCAGGGTGGCCACCTGCACCCGGTTGTGGAAGCCGAGCTTCTGCATGATGTTGGCCAGGTGGTTGCGCACGGTGTTGTCCGACAGGTTGAGCTTGCCGCCGATGACCTTGTTGCTGTAACCCTGTGCCACCAGCTCGGCGATCTCCATCTCGCGCTGGGAGAGCTTGGCGAGCGGGTCGGTACCCGTATCGCCGCGGGCGATCTTCTGCAGCACGTGCGGCGGAAAGGCGCCGGCGTCCTGCATGACGATGCCGATGGCGTGCAGGATCTGGTCGGTGTCCGAGGACTTGAGCAGGTAGCCGTCCACCCCGGTGTCGATGGCGGCGCGGATCTCCTCGTCGGCATCCTCCACCGTGAGGATGATCACCTTCATGCCCCGCGCCTTGAGCTCGGGCACCAGGTCGAGACCGTCGCCGTCGGGCAGCGAGCGATCGACGATGGCCACCTCGGCCTGGCCGCCGCCCTCCAGCCAGCCGCGCAGACTGGCGATGTCGGCGCAGTCGGCCGCCACCGCGATGCCCTCCTCGTGTTCCAGGGCACGCTTGAGACCCAGCCTGAGCAGGGGATGATCATCCAGTATGAGCACGCGTATCGGGTTCATGGATTGTTGTTGTCTCCGTGGCTGGTGGATTCGTACCAATCATAGCGGCAAGCGGCGCTTGCCGCCAGAAATCCGATGTCCGGTGCTGGCGGACGGGGAAGTGCTCAGTCCAGGGCCTGGTAGACGACGCGCACGAGCTCCAGCTCGCGGCTGCCGCCGGGCACCTGGCAGCGTACACAGTCACCTTCCCTGGCCTTGAGCAGGGCGCGCGCCAGGGGCGAGATCCAGGAGATGCGCCCGCGCGCCGGATCGGCCTCGTCCATGCCGACGATGCTGTAGGTGGCCTCTTCGCCGTCCTCGTCCAGCACCGTGACGGTGGCGCCGAAGAAGACCTGGTCGGTCGGCTCGCGCGTGGCGGGGTCCACCACCACGGCCGATTCGATGCGCTTGGTCAGGAAGCGGATACGCCGGTCGATCTCGCGCAGGCGCTTCTTGCCGTAGATGTAATCGCCGTTTTCGGAGCGGTCGCCGTTGCCAGCGGCCCAGGCCACCACGTTCACCACCTCGGGCCGCTCCACCCGCACCAGGTGCGCCAGTTCCGCCTGCATACGGGCATATCCGGCCGGCGTCATATAGTTGTGCGTGCCCGCCGGCAGGGGCGCGCTGTCCTCTTCCTCTTCCGCCTCGGTCGTGGGCAGGTCGTCGCGTACGAAGGCCTTGCTCATTCCTCTGCACGCGGCGGGCGGCCGTCGTAGACCAGGGCCTGCCGCCGTTCGAGGTAAAAATCACGGGTGAACTCGTAACCGTCCAGGGCGGCCATGTCCACCGCCGCCTTGGCGTCCAGCAGATCGGTGCGGCGACTGACCACGCGCAGGACGGCGGTGCGGTTGCGCACGCCGATGTCGTCGATGTGGCGCACCGGGTCGGTGTAGTTCCTGTCCACGAACATGCCGGCGGTGTCGCGGAAATTGCTCGGCCCGAAGAAGGGCAGGACCAGATACGGACCCGTATTGACGCCCCAGCGGCCAAGGGTCTGACCGAAGTCTTCGTTGTGCTTGCGCAGCCCCATCTCCGAGGCCACGTCCAGCACGCCCAAGAGCCCGAAGGTGCTGTTGACGGCCAGACGCATGAAATCACCCGCTCCCTGTTCGATCTTGAACTGCAGCAGGTTGTTGGCCATGACGGTGATGTCTTCCAGATTGGAGAAGAAATTGCGCACCCCCGTCTGCACGAAGCCGGGCGTAATGGCCCGATAGCCCTGTGCGATGGGTTTCATGGCCACCCGATCCACCGCCTCGTTGAAGCCGTGGATGGCGCGGTTCACCGGTTCCAGCGGATCCCTGGGGTCTTCCTGGGCCAATGCGGTTCCCTGGGCGGCGATCGCGCTCAGCAGCAGGAGGAATCGATATGGGCGCACTTGAAAAACCTCACTGTATGCCTTGGATAGTCCTAAGCTCTATCGGTTGCTGGGCGAGTTTACTTGAGCCGTGGCCGGGCGGAAACCGGGCGGTGCGCAACGCCTCGGGGCCCCCTCTTTACAAGGCTGCGTCAGCTCAGTAATATCGCCGTCTCTCTTGTGGGGGTATAGCTCAGCTGGGAGAGCGCTTGCATGGCATGCAAGAGGTCAGCGGTTCGATCCCGCTTACCTCCACCATAGTTCCGAAGCGCGTTGATGACGCGCTTTGTTCTCTTTGTTTCTTAGGTCCCCTTCGTCTAGAGGCCTAGGACACCGCCCTTTCACGGCGGTAACAGGGGTTCGAATCCCCTAGGGGACGCCAGGCAAGACCAAGGGCCTGCAGCGATGCAGGCCCTTTTCACTTCTTGGATGACGCGCCGGCCGATCAGACCATGGCGAAGGCGACGAAGGCCACTTCGTCGCCGGCCTGGACCGGGGTGTCTGCTTCGGCGAACTGCTTGTTCACCGTGATCTTCAGCGTGGGTTTCGGATTCGCGAAGACCTGGGTCCAGGCGTCGCCGCGGCGTGCGAGATGCTGCATGAGCTGGGCCACGGACTTCACCGTGAGCGGCAGGAACATGTACTCGCTGTCGCGGCCGAGCATGTCCACCAGATGGCCGAAATAGAGGATGGTGATCTGCTGGTTCATATCTGGTCTCGATGCGGATGCGATGGCCCGATTCTAGCCCAGCCGCGCCGGCTATAATCCCCGCTCCATGCAGGCCCATTCCGCTTCCTCCCACGTGCAAGATCTCCTGGCCGGGCTCAATCCCGAGCAGAAGGCCGCCGTCACGGCGCCAGGCTCAGCCCTGGTGCTGGCGGGAGCGGGTTCGGGCAAGACGCGGGTGCTCACCACGCGCATCGCCTGGCTGGTTTCGACCGGCCAGGTCTCCCCCATGGGCCTGCTGGCGGTGACCTTCACCAACAAGGCAGCGCGCGAGATGCTCACGCGCCTGTCAGCGCTTCTGCCCATCAACACCCGCGGCATGTGGGTGGGCACCTTCCACGGCCTGTGCAACCGGTTGTTGCGCACCCACCATCGCGAGGCCGGCCTGCCGCAGTTGTTCCAGATCCTGGACGGCCAGGACCAGCTCGCGGCCGTCAAGCGGCTGCTCAAGGCGCTGAACGTCGACACCGAGCGCTATGAGCCGCGCCGCGTGCAGGCCTTCATCAACGCCAACAAGGAGGCCGGGCTGCGGGCCGCCGACGTCGAGGCGCACGACCCGTTCTCCCGCCGTCTGGTCGAGCTCTATGCCGAGTATGACGCCCAGTGTCAGCGCGAGGGGGTGGCGGACTTCGCCGAGCTGCTGCTGCGTGCCCATGAGCTGCTCGCGCGCAACGCCCTGCTGCGCGAGCATTACCAGACGCGCTTCCGCCACATCCTGGTGGACGAGTTCCAGGACACCAGCCGCCTGCAGTACCGCTGGCTGAAGCTGCTCAAGGGGCCGGAGAGCGCGCTGTTCGCCGTCGGCGACGACGACCAGTCGATCTACGCCTTCCGCGGCGCGAACGTCGGCAACATGGGCGAGCTGCTGCGCGACCTGGGTCTCGCTGCGCCGATCAAGCTCACCCGGAACTACCGCTCGCTGTCCACCATCCTGGACGCGGCCAATGCGGTCATCGCCCACAACCGCAACCGCCTGGGCAAGGACCTGTGGACCGAGGCGGGGGCGGGCGAGCCCATCCGCCACTACGAGGCGTTGGATGACGGCGAGGAGGCGCGCTTCGTGGTCGAGGAGGCACAGCAGCTCCGGCGCGATGGCCGCGACTGGGGTGACCTGGCCGTGCTCTACCGCGCCAATGCGCAGTCGCGCGCCATCGAGCACGCCCTGTTCTCCGCCGGCATCCCCTATCGCGTCCATGGCGGCCAGCGCTTCTTCGAGCGCGCCGAGATCAAGCACGCCCTGGCCTATCTGCGCCTGCTGGCCAACCCGGAGGACGACGGCGCCTTTCTGCGCGTGGTCAACTTTCCCGCCCGCGGTGTGGGGGCGCGCACGCTCGAGGCCCTGGATGCGGCCGCGCGCCAGGGCGGCATGAGCCTGTGGCAGGCGGCCTGCGCCGGCGGCACGAAGAACAAGGGCCTGGCCGGCTTCGTGCAGTTGATCGAAGGGCTGCGTGCCGAGGTCGCGGGGCTACCCCTGGCGGAGACGGTGGAGGTCGTGGTGGACCGTTC
Organism: uncultured Burkholderiales bacterium; assembly: GCA_938038385.1. Classification (GTDB taxonomy): domain Bacteria; phylum Pseudomonadota; class Gammaproteobacteria; order Burkholderiales; family Thiobacillaceae; genus JANWZL01. Next base: position 48,221 of record CALHRD010000016.1, on the reverse strand, counting down.
CGGGCTGATCGGGCATTACACGCACGAACGCGACGGCGAGGACCGCATCGAGAACCTGCGCGAATTGACCAATGCCGCCATCGCCTTTGCCGCCGAGAGCGACACCCAGGACCTGGCCGCTTTCCTGGCGCATGCCGCGCTCGAGGCCGGCGAGCACGAGGCGGAGGCGCACCAGGACGCGGTGCAACTGATGACCGTGCATGCCGCCAAGGGCCTGGAGTTCCACACCGTGTTCATCACCGGGCTGGAAGAGGGGCTGTTCCCGCACGAGAACGCGCTGACCGAGACCGACGGGCTGGAGGAGGAGCGGCGGCTGATGTACGTGGCCATCACGCGGGCGCGCAAGCGGCTCTACCTCACCCATGCCCAGGTGCGCATGCTGCACGGCCAGCCCCGCTATGGCCTGCCTTCGCGCTTTCTGGAGGAGATACCGGCGGGACTGATCCAGTCCCTGCGCATGCACAAACCTTCGGCCGCCACCATGCGCGCTACCGGCTCCGGCTCTGGCGCGCGGGCGACGGGACCGGCCGCAGTCCGCTTTCCCTTCGCCATCGGCAGCCGGGTCGTGCACGCCCGCTATGGCGAGGGGGTGGTGGCGGGTTACCAGGGCCAGGGGGCGGAGGCGGAGATCCGCGTGAGCTTCCCGCGCATCGGCGACAAGTGGTTCATCCTGGAATACGCCCACCTCACTGCCTGCTGAACGCCCGCGTGCTCACCGACACCCCCACCCTGGTGCTCAAGGCCGGACGCGAGAAGTCCCTTCTCCGGCGTCACCCCTGGGTCTTCAACGGCGCCATCGCCCAGGTCAGGGGCGATCCCCAAGCCGGTGCAACGGTGGCGGTGAAGAGCGCCGAGGGTGCCTTCCTGGCCTGGGCCGCCTACAGCCCCAAGTCTCGGATCGCGGCCCGGGTGTGGAGCTTCCGGGAGGATGAGACCGTCGACGCCGCCCTGATCGCACGCCGGTTCGATGCGGCGCTCGCCTACCGCCGCATGCTGCGCATCGACAGCGATGCGCAGCGCCTGATCTATGCCGAGGCCGATGGTCTGCCGGGCGTCGTCGTCGACCGCTACGCCGACGTGCTGGTCCTGCAGCTCACCTCCGCCGGGGCGGAGGCTTGGCGGGAGGTCATCGTCGAGCTGCTTGCCGGGCGCTTTCCCGGCGCCGTCCTCTTCGAGCGCTCCGATGCCGAGGTGCGCCACCTGGAAGGTCTTGAGCCGCGCCTGGGCCTCGTCCGTGGCAGGCTGCCGGGGGCGGTGCTGATCCGCGAACACGGCCTGCGCTTCCGCGTGGATGTGGCCAGGGGCCACAAGACCGGCTTCTATCTGGACCAGCGGGAGAACAGGCAGCGCGTGGGCCGCCATGCGCGCGACCGGGACGTGCTCAACTGCTTCGCCTATACCGGGGCCTTCACCGTGCACAGCCTGGACGCCGGGGCGAGGTCGGTGCTCTCGGTGGACAGTTCCGCCGAGGCCCTGGAACTTGCGCGTGAGCACGTGACGCTGAACGAACTGGACCCGGCCCGCTGCGAGTGGCGCACGGCGGACGTGTTCCAGGAATTGCGCCGGTTGCGCGACCAGGGCCGCCGTTTCGGCCTGATCATCCTCGACCCGCCCAAGTTCGCGCCCACCCACCAGATGGCGGAAAAGGCGGCGCGCGGTTACAAGGACATCAACCTGACGGCGATGAAGCTGTTGGAACCGGGCGGCATCCTGGCCACCTTCTCCTGTTCCGGCGGCTTGAGTGCCGACCTGTTCCAGAAGATCGTCGCCGGCGCGGCCTGGGATGCCGGGGCCGAATTCAGGTTGCTGGCCCGCTTCGGGCAGGCTGCGGATCACCCGGTGAGCCTGGATTATCCGGAGGGGGAGTATCTGAAGGGGCTGCTGCTTTACCGGGGAGGGTGACGACCGGGGTTAGCGGGATCCCCGACGCCATCCGGAAGGCAGGGATCCAGGCCGTCCTGGTTGTGGGTCACCTGAGTCCGTGTCGATGCTGCCGGTTGCCTCGTAGGTCGGGCTTCAGCCCGACGCCCAACGCGTCACACCAGAGTCCGACCTACACAGGGCTGGTCGGGATCGACACGGTTTCGTGGGGCAGGCTTCAGCCCGACCAACCGGTACGACGCATGCAGGGCGCGCCGGGTGTCTTCGCTCAGCGCTTGCCCTTTTCCTGCTCGATCAGCTCGTCGAGCACCTTGAACAGCGCCTGGTGGCTGCCGGTGAGGTAGGCGGAGGTCTGGTACTTGCCGTTGACCACGAAGGCGGGCACGCCGGTGATCTTGTAGCGGGCCGAAAGCTGCTTGGCGCGCGCGGCCTTGGCATTGACCGAGAACGAGTTGTAGGCCTCGGCCAGCTTCTTGCGGTCGACGCCGCGGCCGGCGGCCCAGTCGAAAAAGGTGTTGGGGTCGTTGAGATCGATGCGCTCGCGATGGATGGCGGTAAACACGGCGCCGTGCAGCCGGTCGAGCTGACCGAGGGCCTCCAGGGCGTAGTAGGCACGCGTCAGGGGCAGCCAGCCGTCGTTGAGCACCGCCGGTTGGCGGCGCAGCAGCACATGGCCGGGCAGGCGCTTCGCCCAGGCCTCCAGGTCGGGTTCCAGTTCGGCGCAGTGGGGGCAGCGGTACCAGAAGAATTCGATCACCTCGACCTTGCCGCGCGGGGCATCGACGGCCTGGACGGGGGTGAGTTCCACGTAGTCCTTGCCCCACTCGGCGGCATGGGCCATGGGCAGGGACAGGCTCAGGATGAGGCTGGCGGCCAGCCAGGCCAGGCGTCGCAGGTCGTGCATGTTTTCTCCTTACTCCTCAGGGTGTGTCCAACTGTTCTTTGAGCAGGCGCGGTTCGTAATCGTTCTCGGATAGCGTGTCCAGGGCACCCAGGGCCTCGTCCTCGGTCTTGAACGGCCCGACGCGCACCCGATGCAGCGTGGCCTCGCCGCTGGCCACCTTCTGTGTCTGCACCGGCAGGCCCAGGAGGGCGAGGCGGGCCTTGAGCCGGTCGGCGTCCTTCGCCTCCCTCAGGGCGGCCACCTGCAGCCACCAGACCTCGCGCGTGAGTTTGGGCTTGGGCGCCTTGCCGGTCTGTTCGCCGGGGAGGATGTCGAAGAAGGTGAAGTCCGACTTCGCCGGCGGGCGGGGCTCTTGCACCGGCCTGGGAGAGGCGGGCTTGGATGGCGCCCGCATCTCCGCTCTCGGCGCAGTCGGCGCGGGGGCGGGCGGCGGCGTGGTGGCGGGGACCCTGTCGGTCGCGGCGGATCGTGTCGCAGCCGCGGGTGGGCTGGGCGCGATACTGGCCGGGGCCGCGGCCTTGGGCGCGACTTCAGGCACGACCTCGGGCACGGGGGCGGCTATGAGGGGGGCCTGCTCGGCCGTCTTGAATCCGCCCGGTTTGCTGATGAGATACCAGGCGATGCCGGCGGCCACGACGAGCCCGACGACCAAACCGATCACGATGCCCAGGAACAGCCCGCCGGCGCGGCCGCGAGGGGCTTGCTCCAGGGCGGCGCGTCGCCCGTTGCGCTGAGGTCTGGTCATGCGCTGCGGTGTGGCGGTCGTCTACATCTTGTCGGGCGCCGAGACGCCCAGGAGGGTCAGCCCCGTGCGCAGCACCCGCCGGGTGGCGGCGACGAGCTGCAGGCGGGCCAGCCGCAGGGTCTCGTCCTCGACCAGGAACTGGCAACTGGTGTACAGGCCGTGCAGGTCGGCGGCGAGGTCCTTGAGGTAATAGGCGACCAGATGCGGGGCCAGGTCGCCGGCGGCGGCGGCGATCACCTCCGGAAACTCGGCCAGGCGCCGCAGCAGCGCCAACTCGTCCGGGTGGGTGAGCCGGCCGGCATCGGCGTCGAGCAGGTCGCCCTCCAGCCCGCCCCACGCCGCGAGCACGCTGGCGATGCGGGCATGGGCGTACTGGATGTAGTAGACCGGGTTGTCCGTGCTCTGGCGCTTGGCCAGGTCGAGATCGAAATCCAGGTGCTGGTCGGACTTGCGCAGCACGTAGAAGAAGCGGCAGGCGTCGTTGCCCACCTCCTGCCGCAGCTCGCGCAGGGTGACGTATTCGCCGGCACGGGTGGACATCGAGACCTTCTGCCCGTTGCGGTAGAGCACGGCGAACTGCACCAGGGCCACCGTCAGGCGGTCGGGGTCCAGGCCCAGGGCGGCGAGCGCCCCCTTCACGCGCGGGATGTAGCCGTGGTGGTCGGCGCCCCAGACATCGACGACGCGGGCGAAGCCGCGCTCGAACTTGTTCAGGTGGTAGGCGATGTCGGCGGCGAAATAGGTGTATTGCCCGTTTTCGCGGCGCACCACGCGGTCCTTCTCGTCGCCGAAGGCGGAGGCGCGGAACCAGGTGGCGCCGTCCTGCTCGTAGAGGTGACCCCTGGCGGCGAGCCGCTCCAGGGCGCGGTCGATGAGGCCGGCCTCGTGCAGGCTGCGCTCCGAGAACCAGTGGTCGAAACACACGCCGAACTCGGTCAGATCGTTGCGGCAGTCGCCGAGCTGCTCTTCCAGGGCGTAGCCGTGGAAGTAGTCGTAGTCCTGACCCAGCAGGCGCTTGGCGGCGGCGATGAGGGCGTCCAGGGCGGCCTCCGCCGCCACCTTGGCGTCCGGTTTCTCGACGTATTCCTCGGCACTGGGCACCGGCGGCACGCCGGTCATGATCTCGGCGAGCGTGCGCTTGTAGCGGTCGGCATGCAGGCCATGGATGCTTTTGGCCATCGTCCGCACATACTCGCCCTGATAGGCGTTGGGCGGAAAGGGGACATGCTCGCCGGTGAGCTCCAGGTAACGCAGCCAGGTGGACACGGCCAGGATGTCCATCTGCCGCCCGGCGTCGTTGACGTAATACTCGCGCGTCACGTCGTAACCGGCATAGGCGAGCACGTTGGCGAGACTCGCCCCGTAGGCCGCGCCGCGGCCGTGGCCGACGTGCAGCGGGCCGGTGGGATTGGCGGAGACGAATTCCACCTGCACGCGCTCGCCGCGCCCCAGGCCGAGCCGGCCGTATTCCGCGCCCCGCGCCAGGATGTGGGCGGGTAGTCGTTGCCAAACGGCGGGCTTGAGGAAGACGTTGATGAAGCCGGGGCCTGCGATCTCGACCCTGTCCACCCACTCGGAGGCAGGCAGCGCGGCGACGAGGTCCGCCGCCACCTCGCGCGGATTGCGCTTGAGGCCGCGCGCGAGCTGCATGGCCACGTTGCACGCCCAGTCGCCATGGGCGGCCTGCTTGGGGCGATCCAGCTCGATGCCGGCGTCGGCTGCGGGGGCGATGCGGGCCAGGGCCTGGCGAAACAGGTCCAAGAGGTGCTGCTTGGGCTCGATGTAGGGGGAATTCATGACGGCGGGTCCGGGGAAACCCTGCGATTATAAAGGAGTGGGGCGGGTGGCGTCGGCCGCCGTGCTCGCTCAGAACTCGATCGGATCCACATCCAGTATCCAGCTCAGGCCGGGCGCCGGCAGCGCCCGCAGGCCTTGCACCCACACGCCGAGGAAGGCCTGCAGTCGGCGGCGCGAGCGCGACTGCGCCAGAAGCTGCCAGCGCGCGCGGTTGGCCACCCTGGCGAGCAGGGCCGGCGCGGGGTCGAACACGGTCACCCCCTGGGCCAGCTCGAGGGCCTGGGTGCGCGCCGCCGCCAGGAAGGCCTGTGCGGCCTCGTCACTGTGCGCATCCACGCGCAGCATGGCCTGGCGCACATAGGGCGGGAACTCCGCGGCCCGCCGTTCGGCCAGGGCGCGCGCGGCATAGGCCGGGTAGTCGTGCTGCACCAGGGCCTGGTAGAGCGGGTGACGGGGATAGGCCGTCTGCACGAGCACCCTGCCCGGCGCCCCGGCCCGCCCCGCCCGCCCGGCCACCTGCATGAGCTGGGCGAACAGGCGCTCGCCGGCCCGGTAGTCGGCCGACAGCAGGGCGCCGTCCGCCCCCACCACCCCCACCAGGGTCAGCCGCGGGAAGTCGTGTCCCTTGGCCAGGATCTGGGTGCCCACCAGGATGTCCACCTCGCCCTCGTGCACCGCGTCGCGCACGGCGGCGAAGCGACCCTTGCGCGCCACCGTGTCGCGGTCCACGCGCAGGATGCGGGCGGCAGGAAAGTGTTCGGCCAGGGTCTCCTCCAGGCGCTGGGTGCCCTGACCCGAGGCGCGCAGGTCCAGCGACCCGCACTCCGGGCAGGACTGCGGCGGCGGGCGGGTCAGGCCGCAATGATGGCATTGCAGGCGAAAGCCGCCTTGCTGCCGGTGCAGCACCAGGTGGGCGGCGCAGCGCGGGCAGGGGGTGACGTGGCCGCAGGCGTTGCAGAACAGGGTGGGGGCATAGCCGCGCCGGTTGATGAACACCAGACTCTGCTCGCCGCGCGCGAGGTTTTCCTCCAATGCTGCGAGCAGGGCAGCGCTCAAACCCTGCCTGGGGCGGTCTGTGCGCGTGTCCACCAGCCGGATCTCGGGCAGGGCGGCGGCCGCGGCCCGCTCCGGTAGGCTGAGGCGCCGGTAGCGGCCCTGCTCGGCGTTGAGCCAGGTCTCCAGGGCCGGGGTGGCGGAGCCCAGCACCACCGGGACCCCGGCCTGACGGGCGCGCCACACCGCCACGTCGCGGGCGGAGTAGCGCAGCCCCTCCATCTGCTTGTAGGAGGGGTCGTGCTCCTCGTCCACGACGATGAGGCCCAGCCGCTCCAGGGGGGCGTACACCGCCAGACGGGTGCCCAGGACGATGTCGGCGCGGCCGTTCAGGCAGGCGAGCCAGTTGGCGCTGCGCTCGCCGTCGCTCAGGCCGCTGTGCAGGCTCAACAGGCGTGCGGCTGGAAAGCGTCGCCGGAAGCGTTCGGTCAGTTGCGGCGTGAGGTGGATCTCCGGCGCCAGCACCAAGGCCTGCCGACCCCGGCTCAGCGCCGCCTCGATCAGGCGCAGATAGACCTCGGTCTTGCCGCTGCCGGTGACGCCGAACAGCAGCCAGGGCGTGAAGCGGTCGGCCTCTGCCAGGATGGCCGCTACCGCCGCGGCCTGTCCGCTCCCGAGCGGCGGCGCCTGTTCCTGGGTGAGGCCGGGCTGCGCGGGCGAACTCGGTTCGACCGCTTCGATGAAACCCTGCCTGAGCCAGGCGCGCAGCGTGGCGCCCAGCCCGGCCAGCTCGACCGCCGCCGCCGGCCCCGCCCGCAGCCGCTCGGCAAGCCGTCTCTGGGCCGTGGCGCGCGCCGGCAGACGACCCGCCGCCGCTCTCCCCGCCGCCGTCAGGGCATAGGCGGCGGGCGCCTGCGGCCGCGGCGATACCGGACGCCTGAGTGCCGGCGGCAGCAGGGACAGGAGACTGGCGCCGTAGGGGTGGTGGTAATAATCCGCGGCAAACCGGGCCAGGGTCAGCAGCGATGCCGGCAACGGCGGCAGCGCGCGATCCACGGCAAGGAGCGGCTTGAGCTGTTCGGCGGGCCATTCCGAGCGCTCCGCCAGGCCAACCAGGATGCCCCAGCGCTCGCGGTGTCCGAACGACACCCGCACCCGGCGGCCGATGTCCTCCGCGCCCAGGTGGCAGCCCACCGGAATGAGGTAATCGAAGGTCCGGGGCAGCGGGGTGTCGAGGGCGACCTGGGCGATGGACGGGGGTGCGCTAGGCATCGAGTTGACGTGAAGTTGCGCGAGCGACCACGAAGCGCCCCTCCCCATCCCTCACCCCCGACCCCTGAGGGGGAGGGAAGGCTCGACCCGCCTCTGTCCCTGGGGGAGAGAGGGCCGGGGGGGCAGGGGGAGAGGGAACGGACAAGGCGACATGCATGCTTCGGGGTGGCGTCGCCATGTCCGTTGGCCGCGGCAAGTTAAAGTGCTTTCTGCAATCCCGTACTATCTGCATGTGGTACATACAACTTTTTCGGGTTGTCCACGCAAGCTGTGGATAAGGTTGTGGAAAAGGCCTCGCGAAACTGCAATAAATCCTTGTCGGCAAAGGATTTAGGCAAGGCAGCACAAAAAATGGACAGGCCCAAAAATCATATTTTTCAATCGGATACAAGCCATTTCCAGGCTTGACGCGGATGATGATTCGCGCTACCCGCAGACCCCGGCCGGCCTGTGCATAAGTGAACGGTGAAATACACCTATCTGGCCTCGGTCGAGGCGGTATCCGGCAGTCTGTACAGCCACTCGATGGCGGCGTCCTGGGCGGCCGCGGCCGCGGCCGCGCGCGGATGATTGACGAGGAACACCAGGATGTGGCGCCGACCGCTTGCATCCATCACATAGCCGGCCAGATTGCGCGCCCCGTTCAGGCTGCCGGTCTTGAGCCAGGCGCGCCCGGCCATGGGGGTGTCCGCCAGTCGCCTTCGCAGTGTGCCTTCCAGCCCGAGGGCGGGCAGCGAGGCGACGAAATCGTGCAGCAGCGGCCGCCGCGCGGCCAGGCGCAGCAAAGCCGCCAGGGAGGCCGCCGAGATGCGTTCCACCCGCGACAGGCCGGCGCCGTTTTCCAGCACCAGCTCCGGCATCGCCAGGCCCTGCGCCTGCAGCCACTCGCGCATGGCCGCCTCGCCCTTGGCCAGGGTGGCGGGGGCGCCGTATCGCAAGGCGCCGAGGTTGAGGTAGAGCATGCGCGCCATGACGTTGTTGCTGTATTCGTTGATGTCGGCAACGATGCGGTTCAGGGGCAGGGAGTCGAATTCCAGCAGCAGCCGGGCATCCTCGGGCAGGTGGGCGGTCATCACCTCGCCGCCCAGGCTGCCGCCCAGTTCGGCCCACAGGGCGAGAAAGGCCGCGGCCACGGCCTGGTCGGGCGGGAGCAGACCGAGGCGCAGGGTCTGCGCACCGCAACTGGCAGGATACCGCCCCCCCACCCGCAGGGCCCCCTCCGCCAGGTCGTAATGCAGCCCCGCGCTCCAATGGTTGCAGGGGCCATCGCTCAGGCGCAGCGTCTGCCGGATGGGCAGCCCGGGCGGGTCCAGACTCAGGCGCAGACCGCCGCCCTCGGGCGCGATGCGCAGGCTCAGGGTGTTGAAGTCCACCAGCAGCGCCGCCGGCGGGGCGTTGTAGGGGCGCAGCGGGGCCTGATCGAAGGCGGCCGGGTCCTCGGGGGCGAGGTCGTAGCAGGACTGGTCGATCAGCACATCGCCCTGGATGCGGCCGATGCCGCGGGCGCGCACCTCGCGCAGCAGCAGCCAGAAGCGCTCCAGGGTCAGCGAGGGGTCGCCGCCGCCCTTGAGGATCAGGTTGCCGTGCAGGGTGCCGTCCTTCAGCTCGCCGGTCGTGTAGACACGGGTCTTGAAGGTGTGCGCCGGGCCCAGGCTGTCGAGCGCCGCCAGGGTGGTCAGCAGCTTGATCGTCGAGGCCGGGTTGAAGGCGCGCTCGCCGCCGTGCGCGACCAGGGGGCGGTCGGCATCCAGGGGCTGCACCACCAGGGCCGCGTCGCGCTCGGGGATGCCGACGGTCTCCAGGGCGCGGGCGACCGGGGCCGGCAGTTGGGCAAAGGCCGGGACGTGGAAAGCCGCGACGAGGAGCAGGCGTTCAGCGACCCGGCACCAGGTCCGCCACATACCAGTCCATGGCCTCCTCAAGGCCGTCGGCGATGCGATGCGTGGGCGCATAGCCCAGCAGCGCGCGGGCCTTGGACACATCCGCCTGGGAATGACGCACGTCGCCGGGCCGGAAATCGCGATAGACGGGTTGCAGGTCCTCGAGGTGCGGGAAGCGCTCGGCCAGCAGGTCGCGGATGGCGCGGAACAGGTCGTTGAGCGTGGTGCGGTCGCCCACGGCGACGTTGTAGACCTGGTCGACGGCCTGCGGGTTTTCCGTCGTGGCCGCCAGCAGGTTGGCCTGCACGGCGTTGGCGATATAGCAGAAGTCGCGGCTCGTCTCGCCGTCGCCGTTGATGTACACCGGCTCGCCGCGGATCATCGCCGCCACCCATTTCGGCACCACGGCGGCGTAGGCGCCCTCCGGGTCCTGGTGCGGGCCGAAGATGTTGAAATACCTCAGGCCGATGGACTTGAAGCCGTAGGCGCGGGCGAACACCTCGGCGTAGAGCTCGTTCACCAGTTTGGTCACGGCGTAGGGCGACAGCGGCCGGCCGATGCGCTCCTCCACCTTGGGCAGGTCCGGGTGGTCGCCGTAGGTCGAGGAAGACGCCGCATAGACGAAACGCCGCACCCCGGCATCGCGCGCCGCCACCAGCATGTTGAGGAAGCCGTCGATGTTGGCCGCGTTCGTCGTGATGGGGTCTTCCAGCGAGCGCGGCACCGAGCCCAGGGCGGCCTGGTGCAGCACATAGTCGACACCGGCGCAGGCCGCGCGGCAGGTGACCGGCTCGCGGATGTCGCCCTCGATGAAACGGAAGCGCGCCCACTGTTCGGGCGTGACGGCGGCGCGGATCTGCTCCAGGTTGCGCCGGTGGCCGGTGGCGAAGTTGTCCAGGCCTACCACCCGCTGCCCCAGCTTGAGGAGCTGCTCCAGCAGGTTGCAGCCGATGAAGCCGGCCACGCCGGTGACGAGCCAGGTCTTGGGCTCGCCGGGCAGGCGGGCGAGCAGGTCCCGGTAGGCAGTCATCGGGTCACAGGCGCCAGAGCGTGTAACCCGCCGCGCGGATGGCCGCCGGGTCGTAGGCCGATTTCACGTCGGTGAACACACCGCCCGGTTTCAGATGGCCCAGGATGTCGCTGAGTGGCATGTTCAGGTATGCCCGGTGTGACACGGCCGCGACGACGGCGTCGGCGCCCCTGGGCAGCTCGTGCCAGGGCGTGAGCGTGATGCCGTATTCGTGTACCGCCTCGGCCGGCTCGGCAATGGGGTCGTGTACGCTGACCTCGCAGCCGAAGGACTGCAACTCGCGGATCAGGTCGGCGACCTTGGAGTTCCTGAGGTCGGGACAGTTCTCCTTGAAGGTCAGCCCCAGGACGATCACCTTGGCGCCCTTCACCGCGCTGCCATTGCCGATCATCCGCTTGACCGTCTGCTGCGCCACCCAGGCCGCCATGCCGTCGTTGATGCGACGCCCGGCCAGGATCACCTGCGGGTGGTAGCCGAGCATCTCCGCCTTGTGCGTCAGGTAATACGGGTCCACGCCGATGCAGTGCCCGCCCACCAGACCCGGCCGGAAGGGCAGGAAGTTCCACTTGGTGCCCGCCGCCTGCAGCACCTCCAGGGTGTCGATGCCGATCCGGTCGAAGATCAGCGCCAGCTCGTTCATCAGCGCGATGTTGAGGTCGCGCTGGGTGTTCTCGATCACCTTCGCCGCCTCGGCCACCTTGATGGAGCTCGCCTTGTGCACCCCGGCGGTGATGATCGAGCCATAGACCTCGGCCACCTTCTCCAGCGTCGCGGCGTCGTCGCCCGAGACCACCTTGACGATCCTGGTGATGGTGCGCTCCTTGTCGCCCGGGTTCACCCGCTCGGGCGAATAGCCGACGTGGAAGTCCTGCTTCCACTTCAGGCCGGAGTGCTTCTCCAGCAGCGGGATGCACACCTCCTCGGTGGCGCCGGGATAGACCGTGGACTCGTAGACCACGATGGCACCTTTCTTCATGTGTTTGCCCACCGTCGTGGAGGAGCCGACCAGCGGCGAGAAGTCGGGAATGTGCGCCTCGTCCACCGGCGTGGGCACGGCGACGACAATGAAGTCGGCCCTGGACAGGGTGGTCGGGTCGGTGCTGACCGTGAGTCGGGTGGCGGCCCTGAGGTCCGCGGTGGACACCTCGCCGGTGGGGTCGCAGTAATTCCGGTAATTGGCGATCTTCGCCTCGGAAAGGTCGTAGCCGATGGTGTCGTACTTCTTGCCGAATTCCACGGCGAGCGGCAGGCCGACATAGCCCAGGCCGACAACAGCGATCGTAGTCATGGTTTCCCCTGTATGGAAGTGATGCGCATTGTACCGTGCGGCGGCCACCGTCCCAGCGCCGGTCTTGCCGCAGTGAGGGTTATATCGGAGCGCAATTGCGCTTTCTTGAAACCGGCGGCTCGACCGGTCGGCCTTCAGGCCGACAATCCAAGCGTTGGCCACAAGAGCGTGGCCCGGTTTGGACGGTAGGTCGGGCCAGCCCGGAGGGCGTAACCCGACATGGGATGGCGATGCGAATGTCGGGTCAGGCTGCGCCAACCCGACCTGCTCCGCAAGGAGGCGTCGGGCTGAATCCCGACCTGCCGGCCAAGACGTGCCTGCGCCGCAGGGTCTCGGATGCGCGCCGCCGGTCGTGGCATCATGTCGCCATGAAACCCCTCCGGCGAACGATCGTGATGCGCTGCTGCGCGCTGGGCCTGTCGTGCCTGATCGCGGCCGCGGCGGCGCAGACCGGCGACATCGTCGCCACCCTCCCCCGCGTCAAGACGGCGGTGGTCGGCATCGGCACCCACCAGCCCACCCGCAGCCCCCGCGTCAAGCTGGTCGGCACGGGTTTCGTCGTCGGCGACGGGCTGACCGTCGTCACCAACGCCCATGTCCCGCCCAAAGACCTGGATACCGCGCGCAACGAGCGCCTGGCCATCCTGATCCCGCGCGGCGGCCAGGTCGAGGTGCGCGCTGTCGACAGCATGACCGCCGACAGCGAACGCGACCTGGCGCTGCTGCGCATCGAGGGCGAACCCCTGCCCGCGCTCAGGATCGGCGACTCGGATCGGGTGCGCGAGGGACAGACCCTCTATTTCACCGGCTATCCCCTGGGCGCAATCCTGGGCCTGTACCCCGCCACCCACCGGGCGGGGCTCGCCGCCATCGCCCCGATCTACACCCCACCCGCCAGCGCCAGCCGGCTCACGCCCCGGCTCATCCGGCGGGCGGACGAAGGTTTCCACATCTTCCAGCTCGACGCCGTGGCCTATCCCGGCAACAGCGGCAGCCCGCTCTACGACCCCGAAACCGGCGAGGTCCTGGGCGTGATCAACTCGGTCTTCGTCAAGGGTGCCAAGGAGAACGCCATCAAGGAGCCCAGCGGCATCACCTACGCCATCCCCGCCAAATACCTCAAGGCCCTGCTCGAACGGGCCATGCGCCAGCCCTGAACGCGGGATGTGGACATGCAATCGTGACGCGCCCCACCCCCGCGGGCGGGGTAGAGGGTGGGAGAGCACGACCGTACATGGTCGCCACGGGCGACTTGCCTGGCACGGGCGGTCGGACGGCCATGAACGGCTATACTGAGCAAAACAGCAAGCTCAACGGCAAGTTCGGAGACAGGACGATGGGCGCGCCGCAACAAAGCCCCGCATTCACGATCGACGACTACCTGGTCTGGGAGGCCGGCCAGGCCGAACGCCACGAATACCTGCAGGGCGAGGTCTGCGCCACGACCGGCGCAAGCGATGCGCCCAACACGATTGCGCTCAACACTGCCGTCGGTTTACGCAGCGCCCTGCGCGGCGGCCCCTGCCGCATTAACATTACAGACATGAAATTGCGGGTCGATGCGGCCGACGCCGTCTTCTACCCTGATCTCATGGTCACCTGCGACCCGCGCGACCGCAGTCCCGAAGCCGATAGCCACAAGCACTTCCCCAGGCTGATCGTGGAGGTGCTGTCCGAATCCACCGCCGCCTATGACCGCGGCCGCAAGTTCGAGATCTGCCGCATGATCGACACCCTGCAGGAGGTCCTGCTGGTCGAGCAGGATCGCCGCCACATGGACCTCTTTAGCCGCGAGGCCGACGGGCGCTGGGTGCCCCAATCCTACGGCCCCGCGGGCGAGGTCTCGCTCGCCAGCGTCGGCGTGACGCTCACGCTGGACAGCATCCACGAGGACGTCGAGTTCGCCACGGCCTGACGGACATGGGCCAAGCCATTCCAGAGGATGAAAGTGGCTGCGTCCTTTCCCTCACCCCCGCCCCCTCTCCCGCTGGGAGAGGGGGGCTTCAAGAGTCGGCTGCGCCGACTTTCACGCTGACGGCACCCTACCGCAAAACTCCGGACCGCACTGCCCGCGGAACCGCAGACGATGCCCAACACCGAACCGCCCTGCGTCGTGCGGATCAGACCCTCCCGCCTGCAACGTTTGGTCCTCGTCGGCATCGCCCTTCTGGCTGTCATCGCCATCGGCCTGGCCGACCTGCCACCCGGCGGCAGCGTTACCGCAGCCCTGTTTGCCGTCTTCATCGCCTGGCGGGCCTGGCGCCGGCCCGCGGTCGTCGCCCTGCGCCTGAACGGCGACGGCAGCCTGGAGCTGCGCGCCGGCGGCGAGGACTGGCAAGCGGCGGCGCTCCTACCGCGCAGTAGCGTCACCCCCTGGCTGTGCCTACTCGCCTACCGCGCACAAGGCCAGACGCACAGTCTCGCCCTCTACCCCGACAGCCTGCACCCCGACGACTTCCGCCGTCTGCGCGCGTGGCTGCGCTGGCAGGCGAAGGTCGAGTAAGGGCCGGTCCCGCGCCGGGCCGAAATCAGCGCAAAAGAGGCGCTCGACCTCCGGGCGAACCGGTTGGATGCCATCTGCCGCGGGTCGGGCGGTGTGGCCGCTGGCGGCGGGCTGAGCCGCCGCAGGACGATCAATCCCTGCTGAAGCCTCGATTCCGGTCGTGCAATCGGCGGCATGGGCATGCCGCCCGAGAAAGTCACTGCCCTGGGTTCGCGGCCCAAGGACGAGGACATGCCGCCGCATCGGTTACGCCAAGGGGTGCGCGAGCCGTAATTCTGCGATCTGCCCGCGCATTGCAGCGCGCAAGACCCTCACGCAAAACAAAGAGCGACCCCAAAGGCGGTCACACGCGGGCGGGGTTTCGTGGAGGGCAACTCTCAGATGGCGGACTTCGGCGGGCTTGGGAAGTCGGCGAAGGTGTCGCCCACCCGCGGCGAGCGCCACAGGTAATAGACGAACAGCAGATTCAGCCCCAGGGAGACGATAGCCAAGCGCTCGGCCTGGGTCAGGTAGTACGCCTCCCACAACCGCAGCCCCTGCGCATGAGCGAGCAGGGCGAACTGGATGAGCAGGGTGGCGGTGAGCAATGCACGCCCGGAATGCCATACCCGCCGCCAAAAAACCCTGGCTGCCGGTTGCCGCTGCCACCAGGCCAGCAGCACCAACAACGCCGGCAGGTCCGCCGCCACGAACCAGGGCTCGGCCAGCGGCTGCAGAAAGGCAAAGGCCGCGCCCAGCCTGGGGCTGGGGTTGTAGGCCAGGAAGACGATGAGCAGGTGGCGGATGGCGTAGAGCAGCGCGAACACGAGGAGCGGAGGGACTTTGAGAGCCAAGTTTCTGTCGTAGGCCTCCGGGGGGTAGAGGTCAACCTTCATTTGGCCACGCCATTTGCTATATTTTCGCAGCCTGTGGGGTGGCCATGCGGATATTGTTGATCACGAGGTGGCGTTCCGGATTGGGCAGCGTGATGGGCTCCACCCCATGAAAGCTCTGGTTGTTGCGTACGAAGATGAGAGCGCGATTCGGCAGGAAGGGGATAGTGGCCAGCTTGTGAAACAGCTCGAATGAATAATGTTTGCTGCCGTCGCTTTGCAGGGTGGGGTCCTTGGGTTTGTAAATGGATGTCCGGGTTTGTGGGTTTGTAAATGGATGTCCCGAGATTGGCATCAACCCCTCCCCCCCACCCCCACCCCCGACCCCTCCCCCCGTGGGGGGGAGGCTCGACCCTCCTCTCTCCCTCAGGGAGAGAGGCCGGGAGAGAGGGCCGGAGGGGAGAGGGAACGGACAAGGCGGCATTCATGCCTCGGGGTGGCGTCGCCATGTCCGTTGGCCCGACGCTCCGCGAGACATCAGGGGGGAGAAGGATTACCGCCCTGCGAAGGTACGTCGCACCGCGGAGCGGGGTCCTGCCGCCGCATCGTGTCATCGACCGATCGTCGGCCTGAAGACCGGCCTCCCTCGCTGCCGGTCAGTGTAAAAAAATCCGACAGTCGTTTGATCGGCGGAGGTATGTCAGTGCAGCGGCCGCTTCATGAAATTGACCACCTTGGCCTCGCTGGGGCCCTTGCGGCCGGTGCTGGAGCAGGCGCCCTCGGTCTCCGGCACGTAGCCGGTGGCCTCGTGCAGCAGGTTGATGACGTCCACCCAGTGCCTTTCCTTGGCCATGGCGAGCGCCGTGCGACCGCCGTCGTTGGTGGCGTTGACGTCCGCCCCGGCGTTGAGCAGGACCTCGCATACCGCGCCCTCGCCGCCGCCGGCGGCCAGCATCAGCGGGGTGAGACCGTAAAAGATGCGGGCGTTGACGTCGGCACCGGCGTCCACCAGGGCCTGCACGACTGGGGCGAAGCCGCAGTCCAGCTCGGCGTTGTGCGCGGCCTTGAACAGGGCGGTGAAGTCGTTGGCATCGCGCGCGTTGACGTCGGCACCGGCGGCGATGAGGGCCTGCACGGCCTCCAGGTGACCGACATGGGCGGCCGCCATCAGGGGGGTCACCCCATTTTCGTCGGCCCAGTTCGGGTCGGCGCCCGCCTCCAGCAGGGCGTGAATACGGGCGGTATCGCCGGCCTGGGCGGCGACCATCAGTTCTGCGGTCATGGGGCATCCTCCTGGTAAAAATACACGAGTATTTTAATCAAGTATTGGACCGATGCAAGCCTGTGCGTGGGTTTGATGTAAATCGGCGGCATGGGCATGCCGCCCTGCGGCTTTTTCGGCACTTCGCGGGTCGGCTATCCTCTGCCCACTTTCGTCTGCGCCGCACCCGACTCGGTGTCCGTGGCATTGCATAAACCTTAATCCGTGTTGATCTCGACCTACAAGGCGACTGGCAGCATCGACACGGATCTAGGATAAATATTATCGATGCCATGATAAAATTCATTAGTCACTAATATTCCAGCGAGGCCCCCATGCACACCGGCACCACCCTGACCCAGTTCATCATCGAGGAGCAGCGTCGCATCCCCGGCGCGACCGGCGACTTCACCAGCCTGCTCAACGACATCGTCACCGCCTGCAAGGCCATCTCCAACGCCGTGAACAAGGGGGCGCTCATCGGCATCATGGGCGCGCTGGAGAGCCAGAACGTGCAGGGCGAGGTGCAGAAGAAACTGGACGTCATCTCCAACGAGATCATGATCCGCTCCAACGAGTGGGCCGGCCACCTCGCGGGCATGGCCTCCGAGGAGATGGACGAGCCTTACGCCATCCCGGACAAGTATCCGCTCGGTAAGTACCTGTTGCTGTTCGACCCGCTCGACGGCTCCAGCAACGTGGACGTCAACATCTCGGTGGGCAGCATCTTCTCCATCCTGCGCGCGCCGCGCCCCAACCGGCCGGCGGCCGTGGAGGACTTCCTGCAGCCGGGCACACAGCAGGTGTGCGCCGGCTACGCGCTGTATGGCTCCTCCACCATGCTGGTGCTGACCCTTGGCCATGGCGTCAACGGCTTCACCCTGGACCGCGAGGTAGGCGAGTTCATCCTCACCCACCCCAACATGACCATCCCCGAGGACACGCGCGAATTCGCCATCAACGCCTCCAACCGCCGCTTCTGGGAGCCGCCGGTGCAGCGTTACGTGGAGGAGTGCCTGGCGGGCAAGGAGGGTCCGCGCGGCAAGGACTTCAACATGCGCTGGGTGGCGAGCATGGTGGCCGAGGTGCACCGCATCCTCACGCGCGGCGGCATCTTCATGTACCCGCGCGACACGAAGGACCTCAGCAAGCCCGGCAAGCTGCGCCTGATGTACGAGGCCAACCCCATGGGCATGATCGTCGAGCAGGCCGGCGGCTCGGCCTCGACCGGCTACGCGCGCATCCTGGAGATTAAGCCGGAGAGCCTGCACCAGCGTGTGCCAGTGATCCTGGGGTCAAGGAACGAGGTGGAGACGGTGGTGAGCTATCACGCTTCCGTCTAAAGCGCGCTGTCTGTGTTGGGAATAAAAAAAACCCCGCGAGGCGGGGTTTTTGAACGTCATGACCAAGGCCGTCAGGTATGCAGGCTCTGGAAATACGCCTTTACCTCGGCGGCATTCCAGGTGGCGGTACTGGTCACCGGGTCCAGGCCGCCGGATACCACGACATTGTTGAACATCTTAACCACCATCTGGGGCGAAATAGGGAATCCGGAGGGGTAGTTCTTGAGGGCGTTCATCACTGCCGCCACCGCCTCGGCGCCCAGGCTCAGGTCGGTATCGAAGCCGGATTTGGCCTCCAGGACCTGGTTGGCGAGGGGGGCGCCCGTCGTGCTGTTGACCGGGAAGCCCTTCAGTACGTCCCAAACCGTGGCGGGATTGAGATTGCCGTTGCTCGTGTTGCGCCTCTGATAGGCGTCGGCGAACAACACGCCGAGCGTGGCAGGGGCGTTCCTGAAAAGCCGGACGCCGCCATTGTTGTTGATGAAATAAGTGCCGACCGGCCAATTGCCTTTGTTGCCGGCATAGTAACTGGGCGGTTGGCCTGAGTTAGAACAGATCGTGCCGTTGGGGTTCGGCGAGGCAAAACCGGAGATGTGCCCGGAGGGCGTGCAGTTGTGCAGGGACTGGCCGAGCACCGGTCGGCTGGCGAGCACGCCCAGCACGGCGGGGGCTGCCAGGCCGGCCTTGGCCAGACGCCGGCGTGTCTCGTCGACGGGCGGCGGGGTGAGTTTGGGGTCGTGTCGTGGGTCCATGGTGCACCTTCACTGGATGAGTGCTGCTACACAAGCAAGTATCATGCCTTGTCCAGGTCAATAAGCAAATCAATGATTTGCAGCACAAGGCCGAATCGCTCCGGGCGGAAGTGTAAAAAATATCGACAACATCGGTCCACCTTCGTCAGGGGCCAGTCGTCGCTTTACCCTGCACGGCCTTGTAGAGCAGGTGCGGCAGCAGCAGTCTGAGCGGCATGCGCAGGGCATGGGCGCGGACGTAGAGCAGGAAGGTGGCGAGCGCTGTGCCCGGCAGCGCGCAATCGGCATGGGCCGCCGAGAAACCGCGCAGGAACAGGGCGTCGCGCCACAGCCAGGGCAGGCGCGTCGAGAAGACCGGCCATGGCAGGGGGCGGCGCGGAGGGCTTGGTGCGTGCGGGGGCTCATCCTTATGCCCTCGTACCACGGCGTCGGCAAGGGGTTGCCGACCTGCGTTGCAGCCGAGTTCGGTGAGTACGTCGGCGGACACGGGGGTGGCGAGCAGCCGGTGGGCATAGCGCAGGGCGAGCGCCAGGGGATGGGCGAGGTTGAGCGCATGCGCCCGCGCCAGCAGTCCGGCCCACCAGCTCGGCCGCTGCATCCCCAGGCGCAACAAGGCGTCGAGATCGGCGAGGTCGCGCAGTCCGTGCCCCCATTCCCCCTCGTGGAAGAGGTGGGTGGCCGAGTGCAGGACGAGGTCCTCCAGGCAGGGCAGGCGCAGGCAGCGGTGGCCGGCAAGCGGTGTCGATGCCGCGATGACCCGGTCGGGCCGCGTCTGCAGACGCGCCGTCTCCGGCAGCAGGTTGTGGTGCACGTCCAGGTGGCTGCCACGACGCAGGTGGGTCATCGGCGGCAGCTCGTGCATCCACTCGCGGTAGTAGCGCTGGTCGTAGTCGCTATGGTTGGTGGCATGCCAGCCGTTGAGCATGAGTTGCGCCTCGACGGCGCCGAGCGCGGCCTTGGGCACCAGGATGTCGATGTCACTGAAGAGCCGGCCGCGCGCCGGCGGCAGATCGCCCAGGACGTAGGCCGCGCCCTTCAGCAGCAGGACGGGGACACCCAGGGACGCCAGGGCGGCATCGAGCTTGTGCGCCTCCCACAGCACAGCCCGATGCTGGCGCTCCGCCAGGGTGCGGGCGGCGGTGAGGTGCGGCTTGACCGGTGCCGGCAGGTCGGCCGTCAGGCCGAGGCCGTCGGCCAGCACCGCCAGCCGGGCGAGCAACCCCGCCGCGTGCGCCTGCGGCAGCAGGCGATCCCAGGCGGCGAGGTCGAGCCGGGTCATGCGCGCGGGTTCGCGCAGGACGGTGAGCAGCAGCGGACAGCGCATCGACTCAGGCCCCGGCCAGTTCACGGAAGACGGTCAGCGCCTCGGGCAGATGCCCGTATTCGAAGTCCCAACAGCTTACGGCGTCCATCAGGCGCGCGGTCAGCGTGAAGCCGAGGGCGCCGAGCAGGCTGTAGTTGAAGGCGTGGCTCGCCAGGTGCAGGAAGGCGGCGGCCTTGGGGTGGGGGGTGAGCCGGGCGGGGGCGTCCCGCTTCCAGCGCGGAAAGACGATCCAGGCCGGCTGCGCCGGCTCGCCGGTGCGGGCGACGCTGTCGGGCGTGGGTTTGAGGTGGGAGACGGTGCCCTTGTGCGTGTCGCGCGCCACATCGCCGAAGACCGCGGCCGGGGCATGGGCGCGGATGACCTCGATGGAGGCATTCTTGAGACTCACCGGCCGCGCCAGCCCGTGGAGGCGGCCGTCATCGCGGTCGATCAGGGTGATCTCGTCGGAGAGCAGCCGCCAGCCGTCGAGCATGAGGGCGGCGGTGAGCGTGCTTTTTCCCGCGCCGGGGTCGCCGGGCAGGATGAGCGCCCGCCCCGCCCGTTCCAGCACCGCGGCGTGCAGCATGAGGTAGTGGTGGGCATGGCCGGCGATGCACCAATTCATGCCCCATTCCAGCATGGCGTAGGCCTGGTCGGCGGGCAGGGGTTTGAAGGGCGTCACGGCCTCCAGCCAGAACTGCGCCTGCGGTTTGAACCAGCGGCGTGGCCCCGGCACGCGGTCGACGCGCACGTGGAAGTCGGCGAAGGGGCCCCCGGCCAGGGGGAAATCGGGGTAGAGGCGGTGCAGGTTGACCGCCACCTGCGGCAGGCGGCTTTGGATGCGGAAGACGAAGGGGCCGGTGGCCAGGGCGAGCCCCTCGCGCAGCCGACTTCTTGCCTCGGCCGGGGTCAGGTCGCCCAGGCGCATGGCTCGATCAACTCGTGCCTGAGCAGGCCGTCGATGAGGCCACTCAGCGCTGTCTGCAGCTCATCGTCGTCGGCTGGAACATCCAGCTGGCCGGCCAGGACGGCGGCGATACCGGCAGGATCCAGGGGGCCTGCCGCCATGAGGGCGTCCAGGATGGCCAGGGCCACTTCCGACAGGCGCAGGGTCTGGCCCGTGCCGTCGTGATAGACGACCCACTCACGGGCCGCCGGACCCTCGCGCCAGCGCTGGAAGCCGGCGCCGGGCGGGATGCGGTAGCGGATGGGCGCTGCTTCGGTCATGACGCGCTCGGCTCCGCCGGCCGGCGACCGCCGCTGACCCGTGGCTGGCCGGCAAGGTCCGGCAGGGTGAGGATCGCCGTCAGGCCGGCCTCCTGCATCAGTCCTTGGCAGGCCTCGGCCTGGTCGTGACCGTGTTCGAGCAACAGCCAGCCGCCGGGGCACAGATGCGCTGGGGCGCCGGCGGCGATGGCACGGATGGCATCGAGGCCGTCCGGCCCGGCTGCCAGGGCGCTGCGGGGCTCGAAGCGCAGGTCGCCACGGCCGAGGTGAGGGTCTGCTGCAGCCACGTAGGGGGGGTTGGAAACGATCATGTCGAAATTTTTTACACTGTCCGGCGGGTACCAGTCGGCCTGCCGGAAATGCACGCGCGCAAGCCCCAGGGCCGCGGCGTTGCGCCTGGCCACGGCCAGAGCGGCGGCGCTCGCGTCGATGGCCCAGACCTGGGCCGCGGGGCGCAGGCGGGCGAGGGTGAGGGCGATGACGCCGCTGCCGGTGCCGAGATCGAGGATGCGGCACGGCCGGTCTGGGGGCAGACGCTGCAGGGCGACCTCGACCAGGGTCTCGGTCTCCGGCCGGGGGATGAGCACGTCAGGGGTGACGCTGAAGTCGATGCCGTAAAACTCGCGTCGGCCAAGGATATAGGCCACCGGTTCGCCGGCCAGGCGGCGACCGAGACAGGTTTCGAGGGCGTCGGTTTGGGCAGCGGCGAGGGTGTCGCGGCCATGCGCCACCAGCCAGGCGCGGCCGACGCCCAGGGTGTGGGCGGCCAGGACCTGGGCCTCGAGTCGGGCCTCCCAGGGTGCGAGACCCAAGGCGGCGGTCAGGCCCCCGGCGGCATGCTTCAGCCAACTCTCCAGCCGTGGCTGCGCAGGCGTCGCGCCCCCTGCCGGCACGCACTTGCGCGCGGTCGGGAAGTTTCCGCCTGGGGGGAGTGCCGATCGAGTCGCCCGGCCTTCGGTCATGGTCTGCCCCTCACGTCTCGCCTGCCAGGGCGGCGAGCAGTTCGGCCTGGTGCTCTGCCTGGAGCGCGGCGATGATCTCGTCGAGCTCGCCCTCCATGACGGCGTCGAGCTTGTACAGGGTGAGGTTGATGCGGTGGTCGGTGACCCGGCCCTGCGGGAAATTGTAGGTGCGGATGCGGTCGGAGCGCTCGCCGCTGCCCACCAGTCCCTTGCGCGTGCTGGCCTCCCTGGCCCGCGCCTCGCGTTCGCGCATGTCCTTGAGCCGCGCCGCCAGCACCGCTAGGGCGGCTGCCTTGTTGCGGTGCTGCGAGCGGTCGTCCTGGCATTCCACCACCATGCCGGTGGGCAGGTGGGTGATGCGCACGGCACTGTCGGTCTTGTTGATGTGCTGACCGCCGGCACCGCTGGCGCGGAAGGTGTCGATCTTGAGGTCGGCCGGGTTGATCTCCACCTCGCCCACCTCATCGGCCTCGGGCATCACCGCCACGGTGCAGGCGGAGGTGTGGATGCGGCCCTGCGATTCGGTCTCCGGCACGCGCTGCACGCGGTGGCCGCCGGATTCGAACTTGAGCCGGGAATAGGCGCCCTGGCCGCTGACCTTGCAGATCACCTCCTTGTAGCCGCCCACCTCGCCGGGGCTCTCCGACAGCAGCTCCACCCGCCAGCCCTGACGCTCGGCATAGCGGGTGTACATGCGCAGGAGGTCGCCGGCGAAAAGGGCGGATTCGTTGCCGCCGGTGCCGGCGCGGATCTCGAGGAAGAGGTTGCGCTCGTCGTTGGGGTCGCGCGGCAGTAGCAGGACCTGCAGGGCCCGCTCCAGCTCGGCTAGACGCGCCGCGGCCGCAGCCTGCTCCTCCTGCGCGAGTTCGCGCATCTCGGGGTCGGCAAGCCAGCCCTCGGCGGCTTCGAGGTCCTGCCGGGCCTGGCGCCAGGCGCGGTAGTGCTCGACCAGCGGCGTCAGTTCGGCATGTTCGCGTGACAGACGGCGATAGCTCTCCATGTCGGCCGTGGCGTCCTTCTGGGCCAGCAGACCGTTGAGTTCCTCCAGGCGGTCGGAGAGCCGGTCGAGCTTGTCGATGAGGGTAGGGTTCATGCGAACGCTTTGATCGTTCCGCAGCCATGCCGGCTGCGAACTGCCGCCAGCCGGCTAATCGTTGTGCAGGTTGTAAAGCCGGTGGACGAGCCGGGTCAGTTCGTCCCGTTCGTTGGCGCCGGCCTGGTTCAGGGCGCTGCTTGGGTCGTGCAGGTACTTGTTCATCAGTGCCCGGCTCATGGCCTCCAGGACCTGCGTCGGGTCCTCGCCGCGCGCCAGCATTTTGTGCGCCTTTTCCAGCTCGTGCCGGCGCAGGCGCTCGGCATGGTCGCGCAACGCCCGCAGGGTGGGCACCGCACGGCGGCTGTCCACCCAGTGCATGAATTCGTGCACGCTGGCGTCGATGATGGCCTCGGCCTGGACGACCTGCGCCTGGCGGGCATCCTGGCCATCGCGCACCACCTCGCCGAGATCGTCGACCGTGTAGAGGAAGACATCGCTGAGTTCCCCGACCTCGGGCTCGATGTCGCGCGGTACGGCCAGGTCCACCATGAACATGGGCCGGTGCTTGCGCAGCTTGACGGCGCGCTCGACCAGACCCAGGCCGATGATGGGCAGGGGGCTCGCGGTGGAGGTGATGAGGATGTCGAAATCGGGCAGCAGCTCGGGCAGGGCGTTGAGCGCCGCCGCCTCGCCACCGAAGCGCTTGGCCAGCTCCCGCGCCCGTTCCTGGGTCCGGTTCACCACCATCAGCCGGCGGGGTTTGCGGGCGGCGAAATGGGTGGCGACCAGTTCGATCATCTCGCCCGCGCCGACGAAAAGCACCGCCTGCTCCGACAGATCGGCAAAGATGCGCGCGGCCAGGGTGACCGCGGCGGCGGACATGGAGACGGTGTTGGCGCCGATCTCGGTGGCGGAGCGGACCTCCTTGGCCACGGAGAAGGTGCGCTGGAACAGCTTGTTGAGCATCAGGCCCAGGGTGCCGGCGGCCTGGGCCTTGTCGGCCGCCTGCTTCATCTGGCCCAGGATCTGGGTCTCCCCGAGCACCATGGAGTCCAGGCCGGAGGCCACCCGGAAGGCATGCTTCACCGCCTGATCGCCTGGCAGCAGGTAGAGGTAGGGCTTGACCTCACGCGGCTCCAGGCGGTGGAAGCGGCTCATCCACTCGACCACGCCTTCCGGCTCGGCGGTGCTGCAATAGATCTCGGTGCGGTTGCAGGTGGACAGGATGGCCGCTTCGCGCGCCACCTCGCGCCCGGTCACGTCCACCAGCGCATGGGGCAGGACCTCGGCCGGAAAGGCCACCCGCTCCCGGATCGCCACCGGGGCCGTGTGATGGTTCACGCCGCAGGCGAGGAGCTGCATGTCATTGATATCGCGCAGGGAAATCGGCCACATTGTACTCCGAACGGCTGTATGCGTACCTCACGGGGAGATGTGGTCTTTTTCATCCCAGGCGCTGGGACGCCGCGCTGGCTTCGCGGGCAAGGGTGGTGCCTCCTTGACGGGGGCGATCTGTTCCGCAGGGACAGGCGCCGGCGGAGGCTCGGGTGCCGGCGCTGAGGGGGGCGCGGGTGCGGGGGGGGCCGCGGGTATCGCCTTCTCCACGTCGCTCACCGTCTTGGGGGCGGGCGGTTTGGGTCTGGCCGGTGCAGGGGAGGCAGCCGGAGGCGGGAGGGCTGGGGACGCCGTCACGGCAGGGACGGTGACCTGTCGGTCGACCTCGCCCGCGTCGGCAGTGCTTGCCGCGTCCTCATCCGCCCCCAGGGCCGAGACCTTCGGGGGGATCCCCGCACGGGCGGGCGTCTCGGCCTCGAATTCCCGCAGCGTCTGCTCCCACCCCGGTTCCGGTGTCGGCTCGGCGATCACCAGCGGACGCAGGGCCGGCTCCATGGCCTTGACGATCTGCACCGCCAGGCCGCTGGTGAACTTGTAGTCGGCGGCCGCCTCGCCGGGAACGAACACGGTCATCACGCCGAAAAAGTCCGTGCCCATGAAGAAGGCGAAGGTGGCGGTGCGGTTGACCACCTTGGATTCCAGCACGACACCACCGGGGCCGTAGACCTCGTAGCGGTGGTCGCCGGTGCCGGTCTTGCCGCCGATGACGAGACGGCCCCCGTCGGCCAGGGGGAAGGCGCCCTTCAGACGCCGGGCGGTGCCCTCCTCCACCACGTTGACCAGGGCCTTGCGGATCACCCGCGCCACCTCGGCCGGATAGATCTGCTCCGCCTTGGGCTTTTCCCGTTCCAGCACGGTGTGGTAGGGCGTGCCGGCGGCGAATTCCAGGCGGGTGAGCGAGACCGGGGGCAGCTTGGCGCCGTCGTTGAGGATGACGCCGATGAGCTCGGCCAGCGCTGCCGGCCGGTCTGCCGAGGAGCCGATGGCGGTGGCGTAGGAGGGCACCAGGCTGGAGAAGGGGTAGCCCAGCCGCTGCCAGCGACGATGGATCTCCTGGAAGGCCTCGATCTCCAGCAGCGAGAGGATGCGGATGTCCTGGGCATTCTTGCGTCCGGTCTTGAACAGCCAGTCGTAGACCTCGATGCGCTCCTTCGTGCTGGCCTGTACGACCTCGTTCCAGCCGGCCTGCGGGTGCTGGCGCAGATAGGCCACCAGCCACAGCTCCAGCGGGTGGATCTGGGTGATGTAGCCGCGGTCGGACAGGTTGAATTTGTCCGGACCATAGGTCTCGTACAGGGCGGCGTAATCCTGATCGTCGAAGGCGCCGGGGCTGGCAAGCCGACGCTGCATGAAGGCCTTGAAGGCATCGAGATCGGCCTGAGGTTCCAGGTAACGATATACGGCGGCCAGCCGCCTGGGATGCGCCGACAGGTGGTTGATCAGGTTGGCGGTCGCATCCTCGGGCGGAAGTCCCTTGTACTTCCTGTAGAAGCGGGCAAGAAAGGCGCGCCCCTCCTGATCGGCGAATTTGAGCAGGTAGGACTGCCGGCGGGGGTCCTCGGCATCCGTCAGCACCCGTGCCGCCGTGCTCGGCGCGCGGTACATGAAGTGGCGGACGATGTCGCGCATGAGGCGGATGAACGGCAGGTTCACCGAGTTGCGGGTGGCCTCCCACAGGTCCATGACCTTGCTGTCGTCCTCGCGTTTGAAGTTGGCGAAGCGGTGCACGCCGCCGCCGGTGAAGAAGGCCTCGGCCGTGCTGGCCGAGTAGACGCGGGACATCGCGGCCTCCAGCGTGGCCTCGAGCGACTTGTCCCCGCCATGTCTCAGGTGGCCGATGACCCACTGCGTCAGGACGTCCTTTTCGGACGGCTTCACCGCCGCCAGCTGTTTGTCGTTCAGGCCGCCGTACTGGGCATGCAGTTCGGCGATGATGCCCAGATAGGTGATGAGGGTGCGCAGCTTGGCCGAGGAGCCCATGTCGAGCTTGGCCTGGCGGTTGATGTCGAAGGGCTGGTTCAGGTTGTCCGCCTGCACGCGCAGAAGCGCGCCGCGATCCGTGAGCTGATAGAGGGTGAAGCTGTAGATCGGCTTCTTGAGGTCGTTGCCCGGCGAGAGCAGGTAGGGGCCATAGAGGCCGGCGGCCTCGACCAGGACGGGGTCGTCCAGCCGGCTCAGGAAGTCGGCGATGGCACGCTGGGTGGGCATGTGCAGGGTCGCCTCGGCCTTCAGGTCCAGGCGGTCCAGATCGTACAGACCGGGCACGCCCAGGCGTTGGGCCAGTTCCACCCGGATGGCGTTGGCCGCCTTCTGTTCGACATAGTTGGCGGTCCGGCCGTTGCCCGCGCGCTGATTGCCCTCGGCGAAGCGGATGCGTTGCCGCAGGGCCAGGTCACGGAAGGCGGGCGTGATGACACCGGCGTCGGCCAGGAGCCTGAGGTGGGTGTCCACCTGCCGGTCCAGGTTGTCACGCCCGCTCAGCAGATACCAGGAAGGTTTGCGTTGCGAAACCAGCAGACCGAGCACATGCTTGTAGGCGCGTGCCGCCTCTGGTGTGGGCGCGGGTCGGGACAGCAGGCGGTTGACCTCGTCGAAATCCAGATCGAACCAGGCCTTGAGGCCCTCGGCCAGACCGTGTACCTCGCCGAAACCGGGGGCGGCAGCAAGCGGCACGCTGTTGAGGTAGTCCAGCACGATGCGCTGGCGGGTGACCCGGGTGTCGGGGCCGTCCAGATAGGCGCGCAGGCTGGCGGAGGCCATCTGACGCAGCTTGTCGGTGGCGGTGAGGGTGAGACCGTCGGGCGAGTGGCGATATTTCTCGATCTGGGTGGCCAGGGTTGAGCCGCCCGGCACGTTGCGCTTCGGATCCACCACCTGCATCGCCTTTTCCAGCACCGCCTGGGCCAGCCGATCCCATTCCACGGCCGGGTTGCGCTGCGGATGGTTGGGGTCGAGCAGCTCCCGATTCTCGATGAACAGCAGGGTGTTGGCCACCACCGGCGGGATGGACTCGAAATCGGGATAGGCCTGGCGCGGGTAGCGCACGGTGTAGAGCGAGTCTCCCCGGCAGTCGCGCACGTCGAGGCCGGCCGCGGTCTTTTCGTGATAGGGCAGGTACAAACCCAGATCGTCGAGCCGGGCCATCTCGGGCGAGATGCGGGCCTGGTGCGTGACCGCGAACCCGGCCTGTTCCAGGCGCTCGACGAACTCGGGCAGGCCCACGTAGCCCAGCCGGATATCGTGCGGCCCCGCCTTGGGAAAACGGATGCTGTCGCTGGGGCCGTCCGCCAGCCAGAACTTCAACCGCTCGCCGTAGCGGGCGAGGAACTGGGCCTGCAAGGGCGAGGCGATGAGTTCATAGGCGGCGATGACGGCCGCCGTCAGCAACAGCAGTATGCCGAGCGGCCACAACCAGCGCCGCGCCGGGCGGCGGAACAGCGCCCCCCCCTCCATGCGTCGTCAGCCGATCCAGTCGCGGGGTTTGAGGAAGTCCGTGTAGAGCCTGGCCTCGGCCGTGCCGGCCTCGGGGTGCCAGTCGTAGCGCCACTTCACGATGGGCGGCAGGGACATGAGGATGGATTCGGTGCGGCCGCCCGACTGCAGCCCGAACAGGGTGCCGCGGTCCCACACCAGGTTGAATTCCACGTAACGGCCGCGGCGGTAGGCCTGGAAGTCGCGCTCGCGCTCGCCGTAAGGGGTGTCCGCCCGCCGTTCCAGGATGGGCACGTAGGCGGGCAGGAAGTGATCGCCCACGCTCTCGGTGAGGTTGAAGGCGTGCGTAAACCCGCCTTCGCTGAAGTCGTCGTAGAAGATGCCGCCAACGCCGCGCGGCTCACCGCGATGTTTGAGGAAGAAGTACTCGTCGCACCACTTCTTGAAGCGCGGATGGTAGTCGGGGCCGAAGGGGTCGAGGGCGCGCTTGCACATGCCGTGGAAGTGCCGCGCGTCCTCCTCGAAGCCGTAGTAGGGGGTGAGGTCCATGCCGCCGCCGAACCACCAGATCGGCTCGGCGCCGCCTTCCGCGGCATAGGCGCAGAAGAAGCGCACGTTCATGTGCACGGTCGGCACATAGGGGTTGCGCGGGTGCATGACCAGGGAGACGCCCATCGCTTCCCAGGGCCTGCCGGCCAGCTCGGGCCGGTGGGCGGTGGCGGAGGGGGGCAGTCGCTCGCCCTTGACGTGGGAGAAGTTCACGCCGCCGCGCTCCAGCACGTTGCCTTGCTCGATCAGGCGGGTCAGCCCACCGCCGCCCTCGGGACGCTGCCATTCGTCACGCAGGAAGGGCTTGCCGTCGACCTGTTCCAGGCGCTCGACGATCAGCGCCTGCAGTTCGAGGAGGAATTCCTTGACCCTGGCACTATCCATGTTGGACTCTAAGCGAAACGATGGCGGCATTCTAACAGCTCGCCTGGTTGCCTGAGCGAGACTCCCCGGGCGCCAGGGGGGATCGGGAGGATGCGACCGTATGTCACATGCCCGCCGTCCGCCGGGGCGGGTAGGATGCCGCTGCTTCCATATTTCGCCCCCGACCGGGGGCATTTTTTTGTCCGCTCGCCGACGCGCCGGTCAGAAACGCACGTCCAGGGCGACGTTGACGGAGCGCCCCGGCCCCGGCACGGCCATGCCCCAGGGGATCGAGTTGACGGTCATGGAGTTGCCCTGGCCGAGGTAGGCGCCGCCCAGGGGTGAAAAGTACAGGCGGTCGAAGGCGTTCTCGATGGCCAGGTCCAGCCGCACCTGCTTCCACTGGTAGCCGCCGCGCAGGTTCAGTAGGCCGTAGCCGGAGGTGCGGACCTCGTTCCGCACCCGGGAGACGTCGTCCTTGCCGTCCACCAGCACCCACTCCGCCGTGCCGGTCCAGCCGCCGAGCCGATGGGTGAGGCCCAGTTTTCCGTTCAGCGGCATGATGTGGTAGAGGGGTTCGTCGCTGTCCAGGTCCTTGCCGTGCAGGTAGCTCAGGGTCCCCGTGAGGCTGAAACGCCCCACTCCCTCCGACCCGCCCAGCCGAAGTTCGGCGGACAGATCGATGCCGGCCAGGCGGGCGTCATGGTTGACGTACTGGAGCAGCACGAAGCGGTTGCGGGTGGTCGAGTTGACGGCGTTGCACAGGGGGCTCACGCTGGCCTTGCAGCGCTCGGCGGTGATGTAGTCCCGCACGTGGCTGACGTGGCCGGTCATGCTCACCCGCCACTGCTCCCCGTCGGGCGCATGCCAGTCGGTGGACAGCTTCAGGGTATAGGCGGTCTCCGGGTTCAGATCGGGATTGCCCAGATAGCCGTTGCCGTCGCCGACGAAATTGTTCATCACCCAGGCCATGGAGTTGGTGGACCAGGGATAGCGCTCGTAGAGGTTGGGCGAGCGGGTCTTGCGCGCGAAGCCCAGCTCGTAGGTGTGCTGTGGGTCGGGCGTGTGGCGGACCAGGGCGGTCAGGTCCAGATGGTGGTCGACGCGGCGGCGGTCCAGGGCGTTGAAGGCGGCGGCGTCAGCAGCGTAGGTGGCGTTGTAGCCTTGCACCTCCCCCGTGTTGGACTCGACGCGGTCGCCGCGCAGGCCGACCAGGCTCTGCCAGCTCGGGGACCAGCGCGTCTCCCACTCGGCGAACAGACCGATGCGCTCGCGCTTTCCGTCGCGGATGTTCCAGAAGTCGTCGCAGCACATGGCGCCGGCGACGCCGATCGGGGGCCACCAGTCATCCAGGCGGTAGTTCTGGAAGTCGCTGCCCAGACGCAGGGTGTCCCGCCCGGACAGGGCCAGATCGATCCTGAGCAGCCCGCCCAGGGTGCTGGCCTCGGTGTCCATGGGCATGTACATGCCCCAGAAGCGATCCTGCAGCATGTCCATGTGGTGGCGCACGTCCTGATGGTAGAGGCGCGCCTCCAGCGCACCCCAGTCGTAGCCCCCCTGGTAATGGAAGTTCACCGACCGGTTGCGGTTCGCGGTGGCGTCCTTGTCCAGCCGGTAGTTGTTGGTGACCGGGAGGGGAAAACTCGCCACCATGTCCATGCGCTGGTTGGGAAAACCCTCGTAGTCCAGGCGCTGCTCGGCGAACGTCAAGCGGACGACGTGGCCCGCGGCGGGCTTCACGGCCAGGCTGAGTTCGCGGTTGAAGGCGCCGCCGTATTCGCTCACCGCCACCTCGTCGTCCGGGACGTACCTTTCGCCGAGCGCCTTCCACAGCCCGGGCAGTTTGAAATTCCCCCCCGCGCGATAGTTGTCGGACTCGGAAAGGGACTGGTCATAGGCCAGGCCGAAACGCGTGCCTGCCAGACTCAGGCCGGCATGGTAGCCCCTGCCCGCCCCGTTGCTGCGATAAAAGCCGCCCACGTTGCCCGTCGTCCGGAGGCCTTCGTCCTCCCCGGCGAAAGGGAAGGGGGCGGAATGCACCCGGATGGCGCCGCCGATGCTGTCGCCGCCCATGCTCACCGGTGCCACGCCGGCATAGACCTCGACGTTTGCCACCTTGGCCGGGTCGATGTAGGACAGGGCCGGGTTCATGTGGTTGGGGCAGGCGCTCATCAGGTCCATGCCGTCCACCTGGGTGCGCAGGCGGTCGTCGGCCAGGCCGTGGATCACCGGCAGGCTGGAGAGGGCGCCCGCGCCGTAGGCGTCCACGCCGGGGAGGTCGGTCAACAGGCGGGCCGTGTCGCTGGAGCGCGCCGGCCAGTCGGCCAGTCGCTCGGCGCCCAGGCGGATGGCGCCTAGGGGAGCCGCTGGCGCGCCTGGCGGTCTGGCAGGACGGGTAGCCGTCACGACGACGGTGTCCAGCACGTCGTCGTAGAGCACGCCGGCGTCCGGCACCGCAAGGCCCTTGCTAGCGCCTTCCGGTCCGCCGGCGGCCAGGACCGGTGCGCCGGTCCAGCAGGAGGCGGCCAGCAGCAGGCCGGCGGCGATCCGCAGCGGGTCGGGGGGGAGGAAGTGAGGAGTAGTGGCCATGGCACGCTGCGGGCTGTTACCGTGTGGGAGACGCGAATCGCCCGGCCCGCACGACAACGGGCCTCTGCCGAGGCCCGTCGAGGTGTGGAGGTCGGCGGATGTTCAGGCCCGGTGACGCGCCACCCAGCCCACCAGACCCAGGCCGGCGAGCAGCAGGGCGTAGGTCCCGGGTTCGGGTACCGGCGCGGCAGTGATGGTCTGGGCGTAGGGATAGCCGCTCATGGTCCCAATCGCGCCATAGCCGGCGACGCTGGTGCCGGTCATGCACACCGCCCCCATCATGCCGCCGGGGGCGCAGTCGGCGTAGGCGATCCTGTCGAGCTGGGCCTGCGTCAGGGGCGCGGTGGGGTCATCGGGCACGAAGATCAGGGCGTAGGCGTTGCCCGCGTTTTTACCCGGCCAGCCGGCATAGACGCCGCCCCAGTTCACCCCGTCCTGCGGATGCCAGGTCCCGCCGTAGAAGGTGCTGGTATTGTCGTTGAGGAAGGTGGCCGCGAAAGTGCCGCCCAGGGCGGCGTCGTACCAGGACACCAACTGGTGGGTCAGGTTCAGCCAGATCATGCCGTAGTCGCCGTCGGGCCCTGGGTTGGAGGGGTCGCCGGTCATGGATTCGCTCAGCCGGCCCGTGAGGTTGCTCACCGTCTTGTCGTGTTCGTCGTAGGTGAAGCGACCGACGAAAATGCTGTTGCGCGGCTGGGTGTCGGGCTCCCACCAGACGGCGGTGATGTCGTATTCCATTTCATGGGCCTGGGCGCCGGAGGCGGCGG
Source organism: uncultured Burkholderiales bacterium (assembly GCA_938038385.1). Lineage (GTDB taxonomy): Bacteria > Pseudomonadota > Gammaproteobacteria > Burkholderiales > Thiobacillaceae > JANWZL01. Next base: position 16,137 of record CALHRD010000016.1, on the reverse strand, counting down.
CCAAGACAGACAGCAAGGCGGCGGACAGCAGGGCTTTTTTCATGGGGATCTCCTCGAACGGGGGGATTCGTCAACGACGACGGGTCAGGACGCCGACCAGGCCCAGACCGACGAGCATCAGAACGTAGGTCTCAGGCTCCGGCACGGGGGCGGCGGCGGTGATGCTCTGGGTGATGGGCCAGGTGCCCTTCATGGTGCCGCCGGGGCCGGGATTGCCGTTCGCGTCGTAGGCCACCCAGCCGGCCATGCACACGGTGCGCTGCTCGACCGGCAGAGATAGGGGCATGAGCCCGCCCGGCGTGCAGTCGCCGTAGGCCAGCTTGTCGATCTGCGCCTGGGTGAGCGCCGTCGTCGGGTCGGCCAGGGGCACGTAGATGGAGGCGAAGGCGTTGAAATTGCCGTAGGTGTAGACCTTGCCCATCTTGCCGGTGCTGGCGAAGCCGCCGCCGGCGAAGACGTCGGTGCTGTTTTCCTTGAACACCGTCACCACCAGGCCGTCAGCTCCGTCGGCGACAACTGAGAGTTGATGCGTCAGGTCCAGCCAGTCCATGCCGTAGTCGCCGTTGGGACCCGGGTCATTCGATTCGCCGGTCATGGCCTGGCTCAAAGAGCCACGCAGGTTCGACACCGTGCCCGTGTCCGGGTCGAAATCGAAGCTGCCTTTGAAGAGGGTGTCCCAACCGGGAAATGACAGGTCGTAGACGACCTGGTTGTAGGTCTGTTCCACATGGTAGGTGGTGATCCCCGCCTGGGCAGCCTGAGTGGCAGCGAGCAGGGTGAGGGCGGTTAGGGTGAAGCGGGCTTGCTCCATGGCCGGGTCTCCTGATACGCAAAATGGAGGTGCGAGTCTAAGCAAGGCGCAACGGGGCGAACATGTGACGTAATGTCGCAGCCGGCGGATGGTGGGTCCATGAGGGCGGGGAAGGGCCGGCCGGACACGCCGTCGACGCAGGGCGCCGCGCGAAGTCCATCAGGGACGCAGGATGCGTGCGTCGGCGGGATCCAGGATGGTGGACGGGCGCCTGCGGTTGCCGACGCGTCCTGGCAGCACCAGGATCCGCCTGCCGAAGGCCCGCTGGCAGGCTGCCTTGGTCTTCAGCGGGCGGCGGCCGGACGGGTTGGCGCTGGTGGACACCAGGGCCATGTCCAGGGGCCGGCAGAGCCTGGCCGCCTCCGGATGGGCGGTGACCCGCACCGCCAGTTTGGCGTGCCGGCCGGTGAGCCACCTGGGGCAATCGCGTGCGGCCGGCAGCAGCAGGGTGATGGGCCCCGGCCACCATGTGTCGAAGCGCGCCCGTAACGCCGCCGGCACTGGGGCGAGATAGGGGGAGAGCTGGCTGAAGTCGCTGGCGATGAGGATCAGGCCCTTCGCCTTCGGCCTGCCCTTCAGGTGCAGGATGCGGGTCACCGCACGGACATTGCGCGGGTCACAGCCCAGCCCGTAGCAGGACTCGGTGGGGTAGGCGATGACGCCGCCCTGGTGCAGGAAGCGTCTCAGGCGGCGTGGATCGGGCAGGCGGGTCATGCGCCGGTGGCGAAGAAGCCGATGAGCCGGCGCGGCAGCCAGTCCAGATGGCCGGGGAACGGGCCGCTCGGAAAGCCCGCGTGCCCCCCTGCCTCGGGATAGTCCAGCAAAACGGCGCCGGATACGTCGTCGGGCCCGGCCATGGCCGAGCGGGGCAGGAAGGGGTCGTTGCGGGCGTGCAGGAGGAGGGTGGGCAAGGCGATGGCCTTGAGCCAGGGCTTGCTGGCGCTGCGTGTCCAGTAGTCCTCCACATCGCGGAAGCCGTGCAACGGCGCGGTCACCCGGTCGTCGAAGGCGCGCAGGGTGAACACGCCGGTCAGGCTCACCCGCCCCAGTTCGCGGGGGAAGGCCACCCGCTTGGCACGGATCTTGGCCTTCAGGGTGTTCAGGAAATGCGCGGTGTAGAGCCGGTTCAGGCCCCGGTCGAGACAGGCCCCGGCGGCCGGCAGGTCCACCGGCGCCGAGACTGCGGCGGCACGGTCCACGAGCTGGCGGGCCCCGGCCCCGGATTCCCCCAGCCACTTGAGCAGGGCGTTGCCGCCCAGGGACACCCCCACCGCATAGAGGGGCGCCACGCCTGCCTTGGGGCGCAGGTGGGCGAGCAGGGCGGCGATCTCGCCGAGTCGCCGGCATGATAGGCGCGCGGCAGCCGGTTGGGTTCACCGGAACAGCCGCGGAAGTGTGCCATCACGCCGCGCCAGCCGCGTGCGCGCAGGGCGTGCGTGAGGGCGCGCGCATAGTGGCTGCGGCTGCCGCCCTCCAGACCGTGGAAGAGCACCACCAGTGGCGCATTGGTCGGGCCATCGAGCCAGTCCAGGTCGTTGAAATCGCCATCCGCCCGTTCCCGGCGTTCCCGGCGCAAGGGCACGGGCGGCGCACCCAGCAGGTAGGGCCAGATGGTCTGCAGGTGGCCGCCCGGTAGCCACCACGGCGGGTGATAGGGCGGGGGGTCGGCCGGGAAGGGCTCACCCACGCGCGCCGGGATCGGACCGGCCGCGGGTGTTACCCTTGCGCTGCAGCGCCCGCCAGCCGATGTCGCGACGCATCTGTCGGCCGGCGAAGTCGATTCCCTCGGCGACCTCGTAGGCGCGTGACTGGGCGATCTTGACCGTGTCGCCCAGGGCGGTGACACAGAGCACGCGCCCGCCGGCGGTGACCACCTGGTCGCCTTCCAGGGCGGTGCCGGCATGAAAGACGTGGCAGTCGGCGCCGGTGTCGCCCAGGCCGGTGATGGCGTCGCCCTTGCGCGGGCTGTCCGGATAGCCGGCGGCGGCAAGCACCACGCCCAGGGCATAGCGCCGGTCCCACTCGGCCTCGACCTGGTCGAGGCGGCCTTCGAGGGCAGCTTCGATCAGGGCGGCGAAGTCGTTTTTCAGGCGCAGCATGATGGGCTGGGTCTCGGGGTCGCCCATGCGGCAGTTGAATTCCAGCACACGCGGGCTGCCGTCCTCGCCCACCATCACGCCGGCATAGAGAAAGCCGGTGTAGGGGTTGCCTTCCTGCCGCATGCCCTGCACCGCCGGCCGGATCACCTCGCGCAGGATGCGGGCGTGCAGCTCGGGGGTGATGACCGGCGCCGGTGAATAGGCCCCCATGCCGCCTGTGTTGGGGCCCCGGTCGCCGTCCAGCAGCCGCTTGTGGTCCTGACTGGTGGCCAGTGGCAGGACGTGCTCGCCGTCGACCATGACGATGAAGCTCGCCTCTTCGCCGCTGAGGCACTCCTCGATGACGACGCGGTGCCCGGCCTCGCCCAGGCGGTTGCCGGCGAGCATGTCCTCCACGGCGGCGTGCGCCTCCTCGGACGATGCGGCCACCACCACGCCCTTGCCGGCGGCCAGGCCATCGGCCTTGACGACGATGGGGGCGCCCCGTTCACGGATGTAGGCATGGGCCGATTCGGTGTCGGTGAAGCTGGCGTAGGCGGCGGTGGGGATGCCGTGGCGTTGCATGAATGCCTTGGCGAAGTCCTTGGAGCTCTCCAATCGGGCGGCGGCCTGGGTGGGCCCGAAGATTTTGAGGCCTGCGGCGCGGAAGACGTCGACGATGCCCGCTGCCAGCGGGGCCTCGGGGCCGACCACGGTGTAAGCGATGTCTTCATGCCGGCAGAAGCGGATCAGGTCGGCGAAGTCGGTGAGCGGCAGGTTTTCCACGCCCTCTTCACGCGCCGTGCCGCCGTTGCCGGGGGCGACATAGACCTTGTTCACCCGCGGGCTCTGCGCCAGGCGCCAGGCCAGGGCATGCTCCCTCCCGCCGGAGCCGATGACGAGTAGTTTCATTTTTGCTTGGTCGTGGAACGTGATGCGCGCAGGCCATTTTACGCCCGCGGCGCCCATTTCACCGCATCAGTGACGGAAATGCCGCATGCCGGTGAAGACCATGGCCATGCCGTGTGCGTCGGCGGCGGCGATCACCTCCTCGTCGCGCAACGAGCCGCCGGGCTGGATCACCGCGGCCACGCCCGCGGCCGCGGCCTGATCGACGCCGTCGCGGAAGGGGAAGAAGGCATCCGAGGCCATCACCGAACCGCGCACCTCCAGCCCGGCGTGTTCCGCCTTGATGGCGGCGATGCGTGCCGAGTTGACCCGGCTCATCTGGCCGGCGCCGACGCCGATGGTCATCCTGTCCCTGGCGTAGACGATGGCGTTGGACTTGACGAACTTGGCCACCCGCCAGGCGAACAGCAGGTCGCGCATCTCGGCCTCGGTCGGGGCGCGTTGCGTCACCACCTGCAACTTGTCGTACAGGGCGATATCGGCGTCCTGCACCAGCAGACCGCCGGTCACCCGTTTGTAATCCAGCCGGCCGACCGGCTGCGCGGGCCACTGGCCGCATTCGAGCAGGCGCACGTTTTTCTTCGCGGCACAGACCTCGACGGCGGCGGCGGTAACGCGCGGGGCGATGATGACCTCGACGAACTGACGCTCGACGATGGCGCGGGCGGTATCGGCATCCAGTTCGCGGTTGAAGGCGATGATGCCGCCGAAGGCGGATTCCGGATCGGTATGGTAGGCGCGGTCGTAGGCCATGAGCAGCGTCTCGCCGTAGGCCACGCCGCAGGGGTTGGCGTGCTTGACGATGACACAGGCGGGCCCCTCTGCGAACTGCTTGACGCATTCCAGGGCGGCGTCGGCGTCGGCGATGTTGTTGTAGGACAGTTCCTTGCCCTGGATCTGCCGGGCAGTGGCCACGCTGGCCTCCCCCTCGCCCGCCGCGACGTAGAACGCAGCGCTTTGGTGCGGATTCTCGCCGTAGCGCAAGGCCTGCTCCTTGCGAAACTGCAGGTTGAGTGTGCGCGGAAACTCCGACTGCGCCACCAGCCTGCCGAAGTGGTTGGCGATCGCCCCGTCGTAGGCGGCGGTGTGCTCGAAGGCCTTGATCGCCAGCGAGAAGCGGGTGGCGTCGGACACGCTGCCGCCGCCCGTCTGCATCTCCCCGATCACGAGCGCGTAATCGGCCGGGTCGGTGACGATGGTGACGAAGGCATGATTCTTGGCTGCCGAACGGACCATGGCCGGGCCGCCGATGTCGATGTTCTCGATCGCCTCCTCCAGGGTGCAGCCGGGTCTGGCGACGGTCTGCATGAAGGGATAGAGGTTGACGCACACCAGGTCGATGCCGCCGATGCCGTGCCGGTCCATCGCCCCGACGTGCGCCGGGAGGTCGCGCCGGCCGAGGATGCCGCCGTGGATCTTCGGGTGCAGGGTCTTGACCCGGCCGTCCAGCATTTCGGGGAAACCGGTGTAATCGGCCACCTCGATGACCGGGATGCTGGCCTCGCGGATGGCCTTGGCCGTGCCGCCGGTGGACAGCAGTTCGACGCCCTGCGCGTGCAGGGCGCGGGCGAAGTCGACAAGGCCGGTCTTGTCGGAAACGGAAAGGAGCGCGCGTCTGATCATTGTGGGGATGGGGAGATGGGGGATGGGGAAAGGGGGATGGGGAAAGGGAGATGGGGGATAACGTGCCGAGGTCTGTGGTTTTGCGTTGACCATTCCCCCCCGCGCATCCCGGGTTTACTTGATGCCGTGCTGCTGCATCTTCTTCCTGAGGGTGTTGCGGTTGATGCCCAGTATCTCGGCGGCACGACTCTGGTTGCCTGCGGTGTGGTCGAGCACCTCCTGGATGACGGGTTTCTCGACACAGTTCATCACCATGTCGTAGACGCGGCTTGCCGGTTCGCCGTCCAGGTCCTTGAAATACTTTTTCAGTTCCCGCCGCACGCAGGCGGCCAGTTCGCTTTCGTCCACGGTGGTCATGCCGTCTCCGGTAGTCGTTATGCGGCGATGCGCTCGGCGGGGGTGGGGTCGAGATAGATCAGGCGGCGGTGGCGCTGGGCCGAACGGCGGAAGAAGTCGTCGACCGCCTGCAGTTGCGCCTGCACCGTCTCCAGCCGGTTCATGGCGTGCCGGAAACCGGCCGAGTCCGCCAGGCCGCGCGTGTACCAGGCGATGTGCTTGCGCGCCATGCGCACGCCCGTCACCTCGCCGTAGAAGCGGTAGAGCTCGTCCAGGTGTTCGAGCAGGATCCGGTGGATCTCCGTCACCTCGGGCGTGGGCAAGGTCTCGCCGGTGGCCAGGTAGTGGGCCACTTCGCGGAAGATCCAGGGCCGGCCCTGGGCGGCGCGGCCGATCATGATGGCGTCCGCGCCGGTGTAATCGAGTACCTGTTTGGCCTTCTGCGGCGTGGTGATGTCGCCGTTGGCGATGATGGGGATGCTCGCCGCGCCCTTCACGGCGCGAATGGTGTCGTATTCCGCCTCGCCGGAATAGCCGCAGGCGCGGGTGCGGCCGTGGATGGCCAGGGCCTGGATGCCGGCCGCCTCGGCGATCCTGAGGACGGTGAGGGCATTGCGGTGGGCGCGGTCCCAGCCGGTACGGATCTTGAGCGTCACCGGCACCTCGGGCACGGCCCGAACCACCGCCTCCAGGATGCGGCCCACCAGCCTCTCGTTCTGCAGCAAAGCGGAGCCGGCCATGACGTTGCACACCTTCTTCGCCGGGCAGCCCATGTTGATGTCGATGATCTGCGCCCCGTTGTCCACGTTGTGGCGCGCGGCCTGCGCCATCATGGCGGGATCGGCGCCGGCGATCTGCACCGACACCGGCGCCACCTCCCCGGCATGGTCGGCGCGCCGGCGCGTCTTGGCCGAGCCGTATAGGAGGGAATTGGAGGTGACCATCTCGGACACCGCCATGCCTGCCCCCAGACGCTTGCACAACTGGCGGAAGGGCCTGTCCGTCACGCCGGCCATGGGGGCCACGACCAGGTTGTTGGGTAGGCGGTGGGGGCCGATTTGCATCTGGGTCATCCGGTCTGCGGGGTGCGAATTTTACCCGCAAGCGGCAGCGTGCAAAAGCGCGCAGAGGTCCGCGCCTGGGCGGCAGGCATGGCACGAATGCCGCACGCCGCAAGGAATGCCGCACGCCGCAAGGCATACCGGGCAGCTGTGAAAAATCGAATTTCCTGAATACGTGGTCCTCACCCGGCTGGTCCGTATATCGGGCTTTGGCGTGAAAGTCGGCGCAGCCGGCTCGCGAAGCTCCCCTCCCCATCCCTCACCCCCGACCCCTCCCCCCCACCCCCGACCCCTCCCCCCGTGGGGGGAGGGGAGGCTCGACCCTCCTCTCTCCCTCAGGGAGAGAGGCCGGGAGAGAGGGCCGGAGGGGCTTAAGGTGAGGGAACGGACAAGGCGACATTCATGCTTCGGGGTGGTGTCGCCATGTCCGTTCGTCATACGCTTTGCGGCAACATCGCCCAGCTACACTGTTGTCTGCCATGAGCCACGCCACACGCTTCGTCCGCCTACGCATGCCCGCGTTGGCCCTGTTGCTGGGTGCGGCGGGCGTTTTCGGCTTCGCCCCGCTCTACCTCTTTCCCCTGCCCATCCTGGCCCTGGCCCTGCTGATCCACCGCTTGCGCGGGGCAGATGCGCGTGCAGCCTTCGCCTGGGGCTATGCCTACGGACTGGGCTGGTTCCTGGCCGGGGTGTCCTGGGTCTACGTCAGCATGCACGACATCGGCGGCATGCCGGCGCCGGTGGCCGCCCTGGCGGTCGTGCTCTTCGCCGCCTACCTGGCACTCTACCCCGCCCTGGCCCTGGGCCTGGCCGCCCGCTGGCGTCTGCCGGAGCCTGCCCGCTGGCTGCTCGCCGCCCCGGCCCTGTGGGCGTGCATGGACTGGTTGCGCGGCATGCTCTTCACCGGTTTCCCCTGGCAGGCCATGGGCTATGCCCAGGTGCCCTGGAGCCCGCTCGCGGGCTACGCGCCGGTACTGGGCGTGCATGGGGTGACGGCCCTGGCGGTGTTCACCGCCGCGGCCCTGGCGCTCGCCCGGCCGCGCTATTGGGGCCTGGCGCTGGCGGTGTGGATCGCCGGCTGGGGGCTTGGTCAGGTGGCCTGGACGCGGCCGGCGGGCGAGCCGGTCACGGTGAGCCTGCTGCAGGGCAACATCGCCCAAACCCTCAAGTTCAGGCCCGAACAGGTCGCCGGGACCCTGCTCACCTATCGTCGCCTGGTGCTGGAAAGCCCGAGCCGGTTGATCGTCCTGCCGGAGACGGCGCTGCCCATCTTCCTGGACACCGCGCCGGCGGCTTATCTGGCCGAACTGGCGGCGCACGCACGCGCCAACGGCGGCGACCTGCTGCTGGGCGTGCCGGAGCGCGATGGCGATCGCTACTACAACAGTGTCGTCTCCCTCGGCACGGCCGCCGCGCAGGTCTACCGCAAGGTGCACCTGGTGCCTTTCGGCGAATTCGTGCCGCCGGGCTTCCGCTGGTTCATCGACCTGATGCACATCCCCCTGGGCGACTTTGCCCGCGGTCGGCCCGACCAACCGCCCATGGCGGTGGCGGGCGAGCGGGTGGCGGTCAACGTCTGCTACGAGGACGTCTTCGGCGAGGAGCTGATCCACGCCCTGCCTGCGGCCACACTGATGGTCAATGTCAGCAACGACGCCTGGTTCGGCGACTCCTTCGCGCCCCGGCAGCACCTGCAGATCAGCCAGATGCGCGCCCTGGAGACCGGCCGCTGGTGGCTGCGGGCCAACAACACCGGGGTCACGGCCATCCTCGACGAACGCGGACACGTGCGCGCCCACCTGCCGCCCTTCACCACCGATGCCCTGCACGGCACGGCCCAGGGACGCATCGGTCTCACCCCCTATGCGCGCTGGGGCAACGCGGGAGTTCTCGTGCTGGCCGGTCTTGCCCTGGCGGCGGCCGGCGGCTGGGGACGGATCGCCCGCCGACGTTGATAGAATGCACATCCCGACCCGCCTGCGACGTGTCTCTACCATGCCCCTGAGCGAACACATGCGTCTGACCCACCTCTCCCACGGCGGCGGCTGCGGCTGCAAGATCGCCCCCGCGGTGCTGGAGCAGATCCTGGCCGACACGCCCTATGCCAAGGGCATCGCCGCCGCCTTCCCGGACCTCCTGGTGGGCATCGAATCGAGCGACGACGCGGCGGTCTGGCGGCTCAACGAGCGCCAGGCCATCGTCGCCACCACCGACTTCTTCATGCCCATCGTCGACGACCCCTACGAATTCGGCCGCATCGCCGCCACCAATGCCATCTCCGACGTCTACGCCATGGGCGGCCGGCCGCTGTTCGCCCTGGCCCTGGTGGGCATGCCGCTGGACAAGCTCGCGCCCGAGGTCATCCGCCGCATCCTGGCCGGCGGCGAGGCCGCCGCGCAGGCGGCGGGCATCCCGATCGCCGGCGGCCACTCCATCGATGCCTCCGAACCCATCTACGGCCTGGTGGCCATCGGCGTGATCGATCCCGCCAGAGTCAAGCGCAACGACGCGGCCCAGGCCGGCGACCTGCTGGTGCTGGGCAAGGGGCTGGGGGTGGGCATCTACTCGGCGGCGCTGAAGAAGGACGCCCTGCCCGCGGAAGGCTATGCGGCGATGATCGCCTCCACCACCCAGCTCAACACCCCCGGCCCCGAACTGGCCGAGATCGAAGGCGTGCACGCGATGACCGACGTCACCGGCTTCGGCCTGCTCGGCCACGGCCTGGAGATCGCGCGCGGCTCAAGGCTCACCGTGCGCATCGAGTTCGGCAGGCTGCCCATCCTGCCCGAGGCCACCGAACTGGCCCGGGCCGGCTTCGTCACCGGCGCCAGCGCTCGCAACTGGGCGAGTCATGGTCACGAGGTAGGCCTGTTCGAGGGCTGCGCCGATTGGCAGCGGGCGTTGCTGACCGACCCCCAGACCAGCGGCGGGCTGCTGGTGGCCTGCACGGAGGCGGCCCTGGAAGAGGTCATGCAGGTCTTCCGCCTGCACGGCTTCGAGCGCGCGGCGGTGGTGGGCCGGCTGCAGTCGGGGGCGCCAGGGGTGGTCGTGACCCCCTGAGGCGCGACGCCTGCGCTGGCCGTTACAGTCGCTCCGCGGCGATCCGCCTCAGCACCGGCACCGCCAGCCCGGCCGTGTCGGCGTGTTCCAGGGCGCGCCTGAGCCGCGCCGGGGCGCTACGCCCGGCGCACCCGTGCGCGGGATCGGCGGCGAAGGCCTCCAGCATGCCTTCCAGCAAGTCGAGGCGGTCGAGCTCACGGCCGGTCAGCGCTTCCTGCAGGTCCAGCACGTCCAGGGCGACGGCCTCGGCCAGGTCGCGGTGCCGCTCCCAAAGCCCGCCCACGTCGCCGCCCACGACCAGGCCGGCGATATTGGTGGTGAGGATGTAGAGGTTCTTGCGTATGAGCTCCCACAGCATCTGTTCGCCGTCTCGCACGACGCGCGCCGGCAGCTCGATGGCGTCGAGGGCCGCGGCGAGGCGATCGGCCTCGGGTCCGTGCACCGGGGAGGAGAGCAGGGGCTTGGCGTCGGTGCCCTTCTTCTTCTCGAACCAGACGGAGATGACGGTCGGGTCACTGATGTGATGGGCGAGCCAGTCGCGTGGCAGAAGTTCGTTCTGCAGCAGGCCCAGCCGGCCGCGCCAGTTGGGTGGCAGGTTTCGCAGCACGGTGTGCAGGTCCGGCTCCGCCACCGCCACCAGGACCAGTTCAGGTTCGGGAGCGCGGGCGGCGACGATGTCCATGTCATCCCCCCGGTTCACCGGCACCAGCGTATGCCCCGTGCGCAAAAACCCGCCCGCCATCACCCGGCCCAACTGGCCCAGGCCGATCACCACCACCTGTTCGTTCATCACCCTCTCCCCTGGTCACGAAGTTAGAGTTTACCCCCGCCGCCACCAGCCCATAGAATCCGTGCATTCCCACACCCGACGCGCACCGCCATGTCTTTCGCCAGACCGCAGATTCCAGCCTTCGCTCCGCCCCGCCGCACACTCATGGGGCCGGGGCCCTCGGACGTGCCCGAGCGGGTGCTCGCCGCCATGGCGCGGCCGACCATAGGCCATCTGGACCCGGCCTTCCAGGGCATGATGGAGGAGCTCAAGGCCCTGCTGCGCTATGCCTTTCAGACCGAAAACCGGCTCACCTTCCCTGTCTCCGGTCCCGGTTCGGTCGGCATGGAGACCTGTTTCGTCAACCTGGTGGAGCCGGGCGACAAGGTGATCGTCTGCGTCAACGGCGTGTTCGGCGGGCGCATGCTGGAGAACGTCAGGCGCTGCGGCGGCGTGCCGGTGGTGGTCGAGGACCCCTGGGGCCGGGCGGTGGATCCGGACAAGGTGGAAGCGGCCTTCAAGGTCCATACCGACGCCAGGGTCTTGGCCTTCGTGCATGCCGAGACCTCCACCGGCGCCCAGTCGGACGCCGCCGCGCTGGCCGCCATCGCCCGGCGGCATGGGGCGCTGACGATCATGGACTGTGTGACCTCGCTGGGCGGCACGCCGGTGCTGATCGACGCCTGGGGCATCGACGCCGCCTATTCCGGCAGCCAGAAGTGTCTGTCCTGCACGCCGGGCCTGTCGCCGGTGACCTTCTCGGAGCGTGCCATCGAGCGGGTCAGGGCGCGCAAAACACCGGTGCAGAGCTGGTTCATGGACCTGAACCTGGTGCTGGGTTACTGGAGCGGCGAGGGCGGACGCACCTATCATCACACCGCCCCCATCAACCCTTTGTACGGTCTGCACGAGGCCCTGCGCATCCTTGCCGAGGAGGGGATGGAAAACGCCTGGGCACGTCACCGCACGCTGCACCAGGCACTCGAGGCGGGGCTGGCGCGCCTGGGCCTCGCCTTCGTGGTGCCGGAGCCCGAGCGCCTGCCGCAGCTCAATGCCGTGTTCGTGCCGCAAGGTGTTAACGACGCGGCGCTACGCGCGCGTCTGCTCGACGAATTCAACCTGGAGATCGGCGCCGGCCTCGGTGCCTATGCCGGCAAGGTCTGGCGTATCGGTCTGATGGGCCACGCCTGCTCGGCGAGGAATGTGCAGTACTGCCTGGAGGCGCTGGGCAAGGTGTTGGACTGAGCGGGCCCCGCTTGGGCAAGGTGGCGACTGGACCTAACGGACATGGCGACGCCACCCCGAAGCATGAATGTCGCCATGTCCGTTCCCTCACCTTAAGCCCCTCCGGCCCTCTCTCCCCCAGGAGAGAGGAGGGTCGAGCCTCCCCTTCGGCCCTCTCTCCCGGCCTCTCTCCCTGAGGGAGAGAGGAGGGTCGAGCCTCCCCTCCCCCCACGGGGGGAGGGGTCGGGGGTGAGGGATGGGGAGGGGAGCTTCGCGAGCCGGCGGCGCCGACTTTCACGCTAATCATCCCTCAGCGTCCCCCCGCCGCGCCCGGCGAGCAGGTACGAGAGCATGGCCCGCAGCTTGGCGGGTCTGAGCGGTTTGTGCAGGACGGCTAGCCCCGAGGCGTCGATGGCCTGGATGGTCTCCGCTGCGGTGTCACCGGTGATCAGGAGCGCGGGGATCTGCGCACCGAAGGCCTGCCGCAGGGAGGCGATGGCCTCCACGCCCGAACAGCCGCCTGCCAGACGGAAGTCCGACACAATGACGTCGGGGCTGCGTCCCAGCTGCATCAGGTCTGCCTGCACCTGAGCCACATCGGGGCCGGCGGCGACTTCCATGCCCCACCCCGCCAGCAGCTCCACCATCGCTTCGAGGATGCCCAGGTCGTCGTCGATGCAGGCCACCAGGGCGTGCCGGAGCTGGGTTTCCGCGCTGCCGGGTGCAACCGCCGTATCTTCCAGACGGTTTTCCGGTTGGCAGGCAGGCAGCCTGAAGCTGAAGCAGGAACCCTTGCCCGGTTCGGAGTAGACATTGACCGGTGTGCCCAACAGCCGGGCCAGACGTGCGACGATGGCCAGGCCCAGGCCCATGCCCTTGTCGCGTGAACGCTCCGGATTCACCAGCTGGAAGTATTCCTCGAAGATCTTGTCCTGATAGGCCTGCGGAATACCGGGGCCGGTGTCCCACACCTCGAGGCGCAGCCCGTCGCCCTCCTGCCGGGCGCCGATGGACACCCAGCCCGACTCTGTGTAGCGGATGGCGTTGGCCACCAGGTTGATCAGTATCCGCTCCACCAGGACGGGGTCGGTGTAGGACCAGGCCTGGGTGCTGCGCACCTGCAGGGTGAGCCCCTTCTCTGCCGCCAGGGGGGCGAACTGGCGCTGGATGTTATGCAGCACGCGCATCAGCGCGAAGCACTCCGGATGCGCCACCACCACGCCCGCGTCCAGCCGGGACAGGTCGAGCAGGGCGTTGAGCAATTCCTGCATGGCCAGTGCCGAGGTCTCGATGTGCCCTACCAGTTGTTGGGTATCTTGGGTCTGCCCCGAGGAGAGGCGCTCTTTCAGGGCGGCCACCAGCAGGGTGAGGGCATGCAGGGGCTGGCGCAGGTCATGACTGGCCGCCGCCAGGAAGCGGGACTTGACCTGCACGGCTGCCTCGGCCGCCTGCTTTTGCGCGGTCAGCTCCGCCGTAGCCTCGCGGATGCGCCGCTCCAGCCCCTCGCGCCCCTCCTGCAACGCGCTCGCCATGCGGTTGATGTTCTGTTCCAGTAGGCCCAGTTCTCCCGACGAGGCCGCCGTCACGCGCACCGACAACTGCCCGTCGGCGATGCGCTCGACAGCCTGGCTGAGCGCCCGCAGACGATGGCTGAGGCCGTGGCTCATGCGCCAGGCGACCGCGCCCACCAGGGGCAGGAAGACGGCCACCAGAACGCCCGCCCCGGCCAGCACGTCGGCACGCGTCTGCTCCAGACTCGCGGTGTTGAGTACCACCACCACCTGACCGGCGGTCTTCCGGTGGGGCAGGGCCGCGAGGTAGGGATCGCTGTCGGCGGGGTCTGCCACCCCCATGGGATGGAGAAAAACCCGGTTCGCACCCAAGGCCTGTTCGTGGATGCCTTCCTGCCAGGCGATGGGCATGAGCAGTAGGGCATGACCGGTGACCACGTGCCATGCCCCCCCCGCCTCCATGATGCCGATGGTGAGGACCTCCGGTCGTGCTGCCGTGTAGTCGAGCAGGCGCTTCAGGGCGACGATGTTGCCCAGGAGATAGTCGTACTCGGCGGCGGCGGCCAGATGCCGGGCGATATCCCGCCCCCGCGTCTGCAGGGCCTGCTCAGCCTCGTGCAGGATGCGGTTGGAGAAGTACAGCGTCAGGAGCAGGAGCCCCACCAGGGCCGGTGTCAGGGCGATGGCCAGGATACGCAGGCGCAGGTCGTTCAGCCGGCTGCGGCCACCGCCAGCCGCGGGGTGCTGCTCAGGGGCCATGCTCGGCGGTCTTGGCCTGAGGCGACAGACGCATCTTCTGCGCCACCAGCACCGCTTCGGTCCGGTTGGTCACGTTGAGCAACCGAAAGATGGTGGCAAGGTGGATCTTCACCGTGCCCTCGGTGACACGGAGGGCCTCGGCGATCTGGCGGTTGCTCTTGCCCTGGGCGAGTTCACGCAAGACCTCCTGCTGACGCAGGGTGAGGGCGGCCTTTGGGCGGGCGATCTCGTCCCCCGCCTCCGGCGGCGCTTTGCCCCCCAGCAGGCTCGGTGGCAGATAGACGCCCCCGGCCAGGACGAGCCGCAGGGCGTGCAGGATGACCTCGCTCGGGGAAGATTTGGTGATGTAGCCCAGGGCGCCGATGTCCAGCAGGTGCTGGATGTCCTCCGGCTGTTCCGAGGCCGACAGAACGATGACCGGCACGTCCGGGAACGCGGCCCGGAAGCGGACGATGCCTTCCCGCTCGTTCATGCCCGGCATGTACAGGTCCATCAGCGCCAGATCCAGCTCGGCCGCCCGTTGTGTGGCCTCGAAGGCGGAAGGATAGTCCTTCGCCTCGACGATCTCGACGTGCGCATCCAGCTTGTGCAGGAGGGGTTTGATCCCCTCACGGAACAGGGGGTGGTCGTCCGCCAGCAGTATCCTCAATCTGTCCTCCCCATGACGATGGGCCGGATTTTGCCCGGATCGGCCGACACTTCAAATGGGGAGCGGCCGGCCTATGACTTTAGTTATAGGCATCTCTATCCTTTGGCCAATATCCAGGCCCGGCCCGGCCGTGCATAATCCGACCTGCTGTGAAGCGAACGCCCCTTCCTTGGCGGTTGGGGAGGACTCCAACGATACGTCTCCAAGACAGCATGCCTCAACCGGACCTCAGGTCCGGTTTTTTTGCGCTGAGCACCCGTTTCAGCCCAGGCCGAGGCGATGCCAGAGGGTGGCGGTCAGGCCTGCCTGGTTCAGGGTGTAGAAATGCAGTCCGGGCGCCCCACCCGACAGCAGCCGCTCACACAAGCCGGTGACCACGTCCAGACCGAAGGCACGGATGGAGTCGGTGTCGTCATGGTAGGCCTCCAGCTTGTTGGCCAGCCAGCGCGGTATCTCCGCGCCGCAGGCCGAGGAGAAGCGCGCGAGCTGGGTGTAATTGGAGATGGGCATGATGCCCGGCACGATGGGTAGCGTCACGCCCAGGGCACGGCAGTCGTCGACGAAATTGAAATAGGCGTCGGCGTTGTAGAAGTACTGGGTGATGGCGGCATTGGCCCCGGCATCGACCTTGCGCTTGAAGTTGGCCAGGTCCTCGCGGTAGTTACGGGCCTGCGGATGCATCTCCGGATAAGCCGCCACCTCGATCTCGAACCATTCCCCCGTCTCCTCTCGGATGAAGGCCACCAGGTCACTCGCGTAGCGGAATTCACCCGGTTCGGCCATGCCCGAGGGCAGGTCGCCGCGCAGCGCCACGATGTGGCGGATACCGTGCGCGCGATAGGTCTGCAGGATCTGACGGATGCTCTCGCGGGTGGAACCGATGCAGGACAGGTGCGGGGCGGCCTGCAGCCCCTCGGCCTGGATCTCCAGCACCGTCTCCAG
This sequence comes from uncultured Burkholderiales bacterium, assembly GCA_938038385.1. GTDB lineage: Bacteria > Pseudomonadota > Gammaproteobacteria > Burkholderiales > Thiobacillaceae > JANWZL01. The sequence continues at coordinate 405 of CALHRD010000016.1, read as the reverse complement.
GGTACGGTCGCGGGTCGAACCGCCGGCGCCAAAGGTGACCGAGAAAAACCTCGGCTTGAGCTGGGCGAGCTGGCGGCGGGTCTGGCGCAGTTTTTCCACCCCTTCCGGGGTCTTGGGCGGGAAGAATTCGATGCTGAAGACGCGGTCCATGTTGGTAAGGGGTGAGGGTCGGAAGTAAGGCGATTCTAAGGAAACGCTGAATAAATTGCTGCGCGGGCGTGGTTTTGTTGCGCGTGTTGGCTTCGGCCGCCCGGCCATGCCTCGCCTGACGTTCGCTGCGCTCACGTCAGCCTGCGCCGAAACTTCGCCTTCGGCTCGTTTTCGGATGCTCGCCCATCTATTTCCTGAATCCGTGTCGATGCTGCCGGTTGCCTCGCAGGTCGGGCTTCAGCCCGACACCCAACC
>CALHRD010000015.1 GCA_938038385.1 uncultured Burkholderiales bacterium | reverse complement strand
CGGGTCGTTGAGCTCCTTCTCCTTGGCGGTGATCGCCTGGATGGCCTGGCCGTAGGCGAGCTGCGGGATGGGGTTGCCGGTGTGCTTCACCGACAGCCACACCACCGGGATCATGTAGGCGATGATCAGGATGATGTACTGCGCCACCTGCGTCCAGGTCACCGCGCGCATGCCGCCCAGGAAGGAGCACACCAGGATGCCAGCGAGGCCGACGAACACGCCGATCTGGAACTCCAGGCCGGTGAAGCGGCTGGTGATCAGGCCCACGCCATAAATCTGCGCCACGACATAGACGAAGGAGCAGATGATGGCGGCGAACACGCCGATCAGCCGCGGCAGGTTGCCGCCGTAGCGCGCGCCGAGGAAGTCGGGGATGGTGAACTGGCCGAATTTCCGCAGATACGGCGCCAGGAACAGGGCCACCAGCACGTAGCCGCCGGTCCAGCCCATGACGAAGGCCAGCCCGTCATAACCGGTGGCGTAGAGGGTGCCGGCCATGCCGATGAAGGAGGCCGCGCTCATCCAGTCGGCGCCGGTGGCCATGCCGTTGAACACCGCCGGTACCCGTCGCCCGGCGACGTAGTACTCGGCTACGTCAGCGGTCTTGGACATGATGCCGATGCCGGCGTACAGGGCGATGGTGGCGGCCAGGAAGATGTAGCCGATGTACACCGGCTTCAGTCCGAGCTGTTCCAGGATGGCCAGCACGATGACGAAGGCGATGAAGCCGCCGGTGTAGAAGGTGTAGTACTTCTTCAGCGCGGCGTAGAACTGGGATTGGGTCTGGGTGGCCATGTCAGTCTTCCCCCTCGTGTACGCCGTATTCTCTGTCCAGCTTGTTCATGCTGCGCGCATAGAACCAGATGATGAGGACGTAGATGATCAGCGCCCCCTGGGCGCCCATGTAGAAGCCGAGCGGGAAACCGGCGATGACGATTTCGTTGAGCTCGCGGGCGAAATAGCTCACCACGTAGGTGGCGACGAACCAGATGGCGAGCAGGACCCCGGTCAGCCGGAGATTCCTCTGCCAATACTCACGATGCTTGTCGGTTAGTTGCATTGTGTGCTCCTCCAAAAGCGTTTGGGCGCTGCCTGACCCCCTCCCCGCCTGACTGCGCGCAGACAGCCACGTGCAGCGGCGTGAGTATAGCCCAGGCAAGGCGGGGAAAGCGCCACGGGTTACAAACTCTTGAATCCGGCCAAAAAGCCCTGCCGACCAAGCCTCCAGGCCGCTTCATGCGGTCTGGGGGGAGCGGAGCGGCGGGGAACTGGAAATTATCTGTGGCCGGGCTGGAGACAGGCGCGAGGGGAAAAACGCGCTGAATAAGTAAAACTGTGGTTTCTAATATGCCCGATTGAGCCATCTTTCGGCCTTTTCTTGTGTCTGCAGGGCCTTGTAATTGTCAAGTTTTCTGGCCATGGCCAGGGGCAGTGCGGCCAGCAGCAGCTCGGCCGTGGCCAGGGCATCGGCCAGGGCGCTGTGGCGGGCGTAGTTGGTGATGCCGAACAGGGCGGTCCAGTCGTCCAGGGCCTTGTGGCTACCGGCGCGATCGGGCAGCAGGGCGGGCATGAGATAGGCCAGGTCCAGCCAGGGCCGCTTGCAGGCAAGTCCGAGGTGCCGGGTCATGGCACGCCGGATCATGGTCTCGTCGAACACCGCGTGGTAGGCCACCAGCGGCGACTTGCCCAGGTAGTCGAGAAAGTCCAGCAGGGCCTGCGCGGGCGGCGATCCGGCACGCTGCATCTGCCCGCCTATACCGTGCACGAGGATGTTGTCCCGGTCGCTCACCTCCTCCTGGCGCAGGATGACCTCGAAGCTGTCGGCCAGGGCGATGCGCCCCGCCTGCACGGCCACCGCACCGATGGCGATGAGCCGATCGCGCCGGATGTCCAGGCCGGTGCTTTCCACGTCCACCACCACGAAACGGGTCCGGTCGAGGCCTTCGGTCAGATCCGACTCCGGCAGGGCCTGCCAGGCGGCGAGACGGCGCTTCTGGTCCTCGTCGAGGGCAGGCGGCTTGCACAGGAGGCGGGAGAGGAGGCGCATGGACGGGCGAGGGGCAGGGGCGGTCCTGTTGCCTTGCCCTCGGCCTTAAACCTCGTAGTCCATGGCCAGCCGGGCCTGGACCTTGCGCGCCTGGCGGAAGGCCTCCTTGAGGATACGCCGGTCCAGGTCGTTGAGGTCGTCGGGGTTGATGCGGTTGTCCATGGGCATGCCCGCCTCATGTTTGGTGTGCTGGTTGCGCAGGCGCAAGAGCTGTATGAAATAGAAGGCCGAGATCCAGGCTTCGATCTCGCCGGACGGGATGTTCAGCCGCGGACCTGCCGCGCGCAGGCGGGCAGCGGTGCCGGTCGCCTCGACACCGGTGGCCAGCGCGAAGACGCGCGCGGCGTCGACGAAGGGGGTACTGCCGTTCAACTTCAGGTCCAGGGTATTGGCGTGCTCGCCCTCGGACTCCACGACGAAGTCCCGCACCAGCCCCAGGGGTGGGCGGTTGCGCAGGGCGTTGGCAGCCATCTGGTGCAGGAATCGGGGGGTGGCGACGGTTCTCGCCAGGAGCCAGGCGCGCAGCTCCTCCGCCAGCGTGGTCAGACCGACCAGAGACCGGAAGTCGAAAAAGATGCTGGCATTGAGCAGGGCCTCGGGGTCGCCGGCGTCGATCCAGTCGGCAAAGCGCTTCTTCCACTCGTCCAGGCTCAGGCACCACTTGGGGTTCATGGCCATGATCTGGCCCTTGCACAGGGGGAAACCACAGTCGTCCAGGGCCCGGTTGATGCGCTCGGCCACGGGCAGGATGTCGGCGCGCACCTCCTCGGCCGTCTCGCCCGGCTTGAGGACGAAGATGACGCCGTTGTCCTGGTCGGTGGACAGGGTCTGCTCAAGGCGGCCCTCGGAGCCGAAGGCGAGCCAGCAGAAGCTGTGCCGGCAGACGTCCGAGGCGTTGCACTCCAGCTCGATCACCCGCTGGGTGAGCAGGTCGTTCAGGGTGGTGAGGATCTGGGTGAGCTGCTCGGGCGCCACGCCCTGGGCCATCATGTTGTGGCCGAGCTGGAAGATGTCGTCGGCCGCCCGCTTCAGGCTGTCACGGTCGGCGGCGCCACGGATGGCGGCGGACAACTGGGTCACCCCCACCCGCTGCAGCGAGAACAGGTCCTTTTCCGAGACCACGCCGGTGAGCCTGCCGCCGTCGGCAAGCAGGATGTGGCGGAAGCCGTGCCGGGCCATCGCCAGCGCCGCCTCGAAGGCGCGCGCCGTGGACGGCAGGGTGATGGGGTCCGGCGTCATGACCTCGCGCATGGGGGTGGCGAGATCGACACCGGGCAGGACCACCCGGCCGATCAGATCGCGCACGGTGAACATGCCCAGGGGTCGCTGCCCGGCGTCCACCACGACGATGGAGCCGATGTGCTCGTCGCGCATGCGCTCCAGGGCCTGGCGCAGGGGCAGGTCGGCGCCGCAGGTCACCGGCTTGCGCCGGACCAGGGCGGAGAGCGGGCTGTCCAGGGACTGCTGCTCGCTGACGGTGGAGGCGTACTTGGCCTGCACGCTGCGCTGCGACTGGGCGAGCAGGGCGGCGATGCGCCGCGTGCAGAAGTCCTGAAAGGGTGGCGACAGTTTGAGCAGCGTGTGGAAGTCGTCCGCCTTCAGCTCATAGCAGAACACGTCGGTCTGGGCACGGAAGGTGCTGATCGCCGGCCGTTTCGACAGCAGTGCACCGAGGGGAAAGGTCTCGCCCTCGTGCAGTTCCAGCCATGCCCCACCCTGGGCCGCCTGCTCGCCCTGGATCACACCCTGCTTGATGATGTACAGGCGGTCCACCTCACCCCGCCGTGGAGAAAGCACCACCTCGTTCCTGGCGTAATAGCCCAGCTTCAGGCGTTCCGCCAGCCAGGCCAGGTGCTCCGGCGCCATGGCATCGAAGGGGGCGAAGCGGGACAGATGGGCGACCGTGGCAGCGATGAGGGCAGGGGCGGCAGACATGGGAACTCCTCGGCACAGTTCGTGCATTTTAACCATGCCGGCGAGTCCGACGCGGCCGCCATGCCGAAAGTAACCTCCCAGCTTGGGAAGGGTTCCGAGGACATTCAGAGCACCACTTTGACCGCAGGATGCGCGGTAAGGGCGCGGTAGAGGCCGTCGAGCTGCGGCCTGGATTGCGCCTGAATGGTACACGTGAGGGCGAGGTAGTTGCCGCTGCCGGAGACCCGCATCTCCACGGTTTCAGGCCGGAAGTCCGGCGCATGGGCGAGGACGATCGCCACGACCTGCTGCGCGAAGTCATCGCCGCGTCGGCCGATGATCTTGATGGGGAATTCACAGGGGAATTCCAGCAATGTCCCGTTATCCGAGCCCATTTGCGTGCCGCGGTCTCAACCGGCGCGCATGACGGCGGCCTTGTAGTCCTGGTAGGCGGCGTGCATGCGCCTGAACACCGGGCCGGGCCGGCCGTCGCCAACCGGCCGGCCATCCAGTGTGGTGACCGCCAGCACCTCCTTGGGGGTGGAGGTGAGCCAGATCTCGTCGGCGGCGCGCAGCTCGGCCTCGCCGATCTCGCGCACGGCATGCGGCATCCCGCCCTGGCGGGCGAGCTCCAGCACCACGTCGTAGGTCACGCCGGGCAGCATCAGGTGGGACTTGGGCGGTGTCGCAATCACGCCGCCGCTGACGATGAAGACGTTGCTGGAGGACCCTTCCGTGAGCCAACCGTCGCGCAGCAGCAGGGTCTCGGCACAGCCGGCGTCGACCGAGCGCTGTCTGAGCAGCACGTTGGCGAGCAGTGAAACGGCCTTGATGTCGCAATGCAGCCAACGGTCGTCGGTCGCGGTCACGGCACAAACGCCAGAGGCCACCAGGGCCGGGGCAGGGGGGGTCAGCGGCATGGGCATGAGGAAGACCGTCGGTTCGATCTCGGCGGGGAAGGCATGGTCACGCGGTCCCGGACCACGCGTGACCTGCAGGTAGATGCCCTGATCGGCCCATTGCGCCTCGGCCGCAATGCGCTGGACCAGGTCGACCCATTGCGCCTCGGTGTGGGGATTGGCCAGACGGATACCGTCCAGGCTATGTTGCAGGCGCTTGAGATGTTCGTGCAGACGGAAAGGCCGGCGCGAATAGACAGGGATCACCTCGTAGACCCCGTCGCCGAACAGGAAACCGCGGTCCAGCACGGATACGCGCGCCTCCTCCAGAGGCAGGAAGGTGCCATTCAGGTAGACGGTGGGCATTGTGTCGGGCAATGGATGTTGGGAAAGCCAAACATAGCCGCTGACATGCCGGTGTCAACCCATCACACCCGAGCCTGATCGCTACACACCGTAATGGGGGGCGCACTCCCCGTCACTGGAACCACAGCAGCATGCCGTCCCATGCCCGGCCCAGCAGACCGGCCACGGCGACGTTGTCCAGGGCGCGCAGCGGGTGGTCACCCAGGGGACGCCCGTCCACACTCAGGCGCACGGTACCCAACTGTTGACCGCGGCTGACGGGGGCGATCATGGGCTGGCGGGTGATGAGCTGGGCCTGGATACGGTTGCCGGCACCCCGCGGCACGGTGACATACATGTCCTGCGGGAAGCCGGCCCCAACCTCGGCCTGCCGCCCTTTGTACAGCTTGAGACGTGCCACCGGCTGGTTGGCCTGATACAGACGCACGGTCTCGAAGGACTGGAAGCCGTAGTTGAGGAGCTTCTGGCTCTCCATGGCACGGGCGTTCTCGGAACGGGCGCCCACCACCACCGCGAGCAGCCGGCGCTCTCCACGCTTGGCGGAGGAGACGAGGCAGTAGCCGGCACTTTGGGTATGGCCGGTCTTCACGCCGTCCACGTTGGGGTCCAGCCAGAGCAGGCGGTTGCGGTTGGGCTGGGTGATGCCGTTGTAGGTGTACTCCTTCATGGCGTAATAGGCGTAATAGTTCGGGTAGTCGCGGATCAGGGCGGCGGCCAGCCGGGTGAGATCGCGCACCGTGGTGTAGTGCTGCGGATGGGGCAGGCCTGTCGAGTTGACGAAATGGGTGTTCTGCATGCCGAGCCGCTTAGCCATCTGGTTCATCATGGCCGCGAAGCCCTCCTCGGAACCGGCGATGGCTTCGGCCAGGACGATGCAGGCGTCGTTGCCCGACTGCACGATCATGCCCTTGAGCAGATCATCCACCTTGGCCGGACGACGCGGGTCCAGGAACATGCGCGAGCCTTCCGCCCGCCAGGCCTTTTCCGACACGGGCAGGGTCTGGTCCGGCGTCAAGCGACCTTCCTTGATGGCGGCGAAGGCCAGGTAGGCGGTCATCAGCTTGGTCAGCGAGGCGGGTTCGACCCGGGCATCCGGCGCCTTCTCGGCCAGGACCTGTCCCGAGAGCAGATCGGTCAGCAGCCAGGCACGAGCGTCGATCTGGGGTGGCGGGGGCAGCGGCAGCGCGCTGGCCCGGACGACCAGGGCAAGGAGGAGGGCGGCGAGGAATAGCAGCGATTTCATGGGCATAGGGCGGTTGATGCACGAGGCCGGCCAAGGAAGCGCGGCCATCTGGCAAGGTATTCTCAAAAAATGTTTACCCGACCCGGAGGGCACGCCGAGAGTTCCCCGACCGAAGTCAGGGTCATCGTCCAGGTGCGCTCGTGATCCGCCTGCCGTGGCGGGGCGGCTCAGCGTATGACCCGATAGGGTTTGTGGCCCAGCGCCGCGGACAGGCGGATGGCCGCCTGGTCGGCCAAGGCGGCGTTACCATAGGGGCCGGCCTGCACCTTAATCAGGCCGTCGGCCTTGACCTTCTCCACCCCCGGCAGGACCATATCCCTGTCCGCCTTCAGCCGTTCGAGCAGGCGTTCGGCCGACTGCGGGTTGGCGTAGGCGGCGAGCTGCAGCCAATGGGCCGGCTGGGCCACGGCCGGACGTGCCACGGCCTCCGTGCCCGCCCCCTCGGGGGCGTCGACCGGCGCCGGTCTCGCCGGAACCTTGTAAGGCCGCACGCCCAGACTGTCGGCGATGCCCAGGGCGGCCCGGTCAGCCTCGTCGGCGCTGGTGTAGGGGCCGGCCTGCACCTTGATCAGGCCGCCCTCCTCCTGCTGCACGACACCGGGCACCAGCCTGCCCAGGCTGCGCATCAGCCGCTCGGCCAGGGCCTGCGCCGATTCGGGCCTGGCAAAGGCACCCACCTGCAGGAATACGGCCGCCGCGGGCGGGAGTGCGGTCTGCGCGCCGGTCCATGCCGTCTCCGGGCGGGCGCCAGTCGCGGCTGGCGGGTTCTCCATGGCGAGCGCGCGGGGCATCCCCCCGGCGCCCGCGGCGAAGGAGGTGGCGGCATCCCCCTCCTCCGGAAGGAGCTGCTCCACCTCCACCATGCCCACACTGCCGAGCAGATCCAGTTTGTAAGCGGCGGTATAGGAGAGATCGATGATGCGGTCGGGGTGGAAGGGGCCGCGATCGTTGATGCGTACGACGATGCTGCGCCCGTTGTCGACGTTGGTCACCCGTGCATAGCTGGGGATGGGCAGGGTCTTGTGGGCTGCCGTCATGGCATACATGTCGTAGGGCTCGCCCGAGGAGGTGGGCTTGCCGTGGAAACGGCGGCCATACCAGGAGGCAAGCCCACGGGCGAAATATTGCTCGCCGCTCAGGTCGGGGCTGTAGCTCACGCCCTTGACGCGATAGGGATTGTTGGCGAACCGGTGCAGGGGCTCGGCCCTGGGCACCGCGTCGGGCACCGCGTGCAGGTTGGGTGGCGGATTGGCGCCGGGTCCGTCGTCCCTGTAGTAGCCGCCGCCCTTGAGGGGGGGGACGACGGTCGGCCGGGCGGGTTCGGCGCCGGCGGCCGGCTCCTGGGTGCGGGTGCCCACGCTGGTGCAGCCAGCGAGGAGGAAACCAATTCCAGAAACGACTATAAATTTGCTTGGCAAGCTCATGTTTTGACCAATTTTTTGTGGGTCGCAACACTCATCACGATACCAAAGCCGAACAGTACTGTCACCATCGATGTGCCGCCATAGCTCACCAGGGGCAAAGGCACGCCCACCACCGGCAGGATGCCGGAGACCATGCCCATGTTGACGAAGGCGTAGACGAAGAAGGTGAGGATGAGGGCGGCGGACATCAGACGGCCGAACAGGGTCGGGGCGCTGGCGGCCAGGACGAGGCCTCGGTAGACGATGGCCGCATAGAGGGCGAGCAGCAGCAGGTTGCCGGCCAGGCCGAATTCCTCGGCGAAGACGGCAAAGATGAAGTCGGTGCTGCGTTCGGGCAGGAAGTCGAGGTGGGTCTGGGTGCCATCCATCCAGCCCTTGCCGAAGATGCCGCCGGAACCCACGGCGATGGTGGACTGGATGATGTGGTAGCCGGCGCCGAGGGGGTCGGAGCTGGGGTCGAGCATGGTCAGGATGCGTCGGCGCTGGTAGTCGTGCAGCAGATGCCAGGCGAAGGGGGCGGCCAGGGCGCCGAGGGCAGCCGCAGCGGCCAGCACCCTGAGGCTCAGCCCGCCAAGATAGATGACGAAGAAGCCCGAGGCGGCGATCAGCAGCGAGGTGCCGAGGTCGGGCTGGCGCAGGATGAGCAGTACCGGCAGCCCGAGCAGTCCGATGGCCACGGCATAATCCAGCGAATGCATGCTCTCCTGCTTCTGGTGCAGGTACCAGGCGATCATCAGGGGGACGGCCAGGCGCATCAGCTCGGAGGGCTGGATGCGGGTGAACCCGAGGTCCAGCCAGCGCCGGGCCCCGTTGACCACCTCACCGAACAGGGCCACGGCCACCAGCAGCAGCAACCCGACCCCATAGGCCAGCGGCGTGAACTGCATCAGGCGCTGCGGCGGGATGTGGCTGGCGACGAGCATCGCCGCCAGGGCCAGAACGATGTTGACCAGGTGCGCGACGAGCCGCGCCGGATTGCCTTCCGAGGCGCTGTAGACGGTACCCAGACTCACCAGCAGCAGCAGGCCCAACAGGCCCACCAGGGGCAGGTCGAGATGGGCCGTCAGGCGTCTGAACAGTCGCTCAACCCGCATGGACACCCCCCTCGCTCGATGGCGGCGGCTCCGCCGCCTCGATGGCCGGCGAGCTGTCCTCGCGCTCCTCTTCCTCCTCGCCGGGAGCGATGGCCGACGGCGGGGCGGGTACGGCCTGCCCGGGCCGTTTGCCGAGCAGCCAGTAGTCGATCACCTTGCGCGCGATGGGGGCAGCCGTACCGCTGCCGCTGCCACCGTTCTCGACCATGACCGCGACGGCGATGCGCGGCGCATCGGCCGGGGCGAAGGCGATGAACAGGGCGTGGTCGCGGTGATGGGCGGCAATGCGCTTTTCGTCATAGCGGGCCCCCTGCTTGATGCCGATGACCTGGGCGGTGCCGGTCTTGCCGGCGAAGGCGTAGGGGGCGCCGGCGCCCGCGACCGCAGCCGTCCCGCCCGGCAGGGTGACTTCCACCATGGCCTGCTTGACCACCTTGAGGTTCTCGGGTTTGAGCGGAATACGGGCGACGATACGGGGGGCGGCATAATGCATGCGGCCGGTGTCGGGATCCTGCCAGGCGCGTAGCAGCTGGGGCTGATAGACGACACCGTCGTTGGCGATGGCCATGGTGGCCACGGCGAGCTGCATCGGTGTGGCGAGGGTGTAGCCCTGTCCGATGCCGGCGATGATGGTCTCGCCCGGCCACCAGGGCTGGTTGAAGCGGCGGCGTTTCCATTCCGGGTTGGGCATCAGGCCGGCAAGTTCCCCGTCCAGGTCCACCCCCGTCTTCTGGCCAAAGCCGAATTGGGTCATGAAGCGGTGCATGTTCTCGATGCCCATCTGATGCGCGAGGCGGTAGTAATAGGTGTCGCAGGAGACGACCACCGACCGCTTCAGGTCCACCACGCCGTGGCCGTCCTTTTTCCAGTCGCGGTAGCGGTGAGTGCTGCCGGGCAGGGAGAAATAGCCGGGATCGACGATGCTGTCGCCCGGCGCGCGCAAGCCCAGCTCCAGTCCGGCCAGGGCCATGAACGGCTTGATGGTCGAGCCGGGCGGATAGACGCCGCGCAGGGCCCGGTTGATCAGCGGCCGCGCCATGGGGTGGTTCAGCTCGGCCCAGGTGGCCTGATCGATGCTGTCGATGAACAGGTTGGGATCGAAGCCGGGACGGGAGACCAGGGCGAGGACGCCGCCATTGGTGGGGTCGAGCGCCACGAGTGCGCCGCGGAAGTCGCCGAAGACCTCGGCGGCGACCTGCTGCAGTTTGGCGTCCAGATGCAGGTGGATGCCATGTCCGGCCACCGGCGGCGTGCGCGAGAGGATGCGCACCGCGCGTCCGGCCGAATCGGTCTCCACCTTCTCCACCCCAGTGCGTCCGTGCAGCCAGCGCTCGTAGCTGGCCTCCACCCCGGCCTTGCCGATGTGTTCCGTGCCCCGGTAGTTGGCGGCCCGACCCTCCTCGGCGAGCAGTTCCTTGTCGGTCGGGTTGATGCGGCCGATATAGCCGACCACATGGGCCATGACATCGGCGAACGGATACTGACGGAACTGGCGTGCCTGTACCTCCACGCCGGGAAAGCGGTAGCGGTTGACGGCGAAGCGCGCCACCTCCTCCTCCTTGAGACGCGAACGCAGGACCACGCTCTCGAAGCCCTTGCTCTCCGCCATCAGCCGCCTGAAACGCCTGACGTCTCCCGGCGTGATCTCGATGAGCGTCGCCAGTCGTTCCAACACCTCGTCCACGTTGCCGGCCTGATGCGGCGTGATCTCCAGGGTGAAGGCGGTTTCGTTCTGGGCCAGCACGACGCCGTTGCGGTCGTAGATCGCTCCCCGCGGCGGCGGGGCGGGCACCAGGGCGATCCGGTTGCTTTCGGCCATGGCGTGATAGTGGTCGTACTGGATGACCTGCAGCCAGACGAACCGCCCGGCCAGCAGCAGAAAGAGGAGGACGGCGACGTAGCCGGCGACCTCCAGCCGGCGCCGGTAATGCAGGAAGGCCTCTTCGGGCGTGATGTAACGCAGCCGCGGCATGCTCTGGGTTTACTTGTCCGAGGCGGCGGCGGCCGGACCGGCCGGCGGACGGCCGCCCAGCCTGTGCAGCAGGAGACACGCCGGCAACCAGAGCAGGGCTGCCATGGGACCGGCCGCCAGATGCCACCAGTCGATGACCGTCTGACCGAGGGCCAGGCCCAGCAGCAGCACCGTCAGCTCCTTGCCCAGGAACAGGGGCGCCAGCTGCAGTGCCTGACCCGGCGGCAGAAAGTTTTCCAGCCGGCGGCGCACGGAGAGGGCGACGAAGGCCGCTGCCACGTATACCAGGGCGTGCATGCCGAACAGCATGCCGCGGGCCGCGTCGGTGAGCAGGCCGAGCACGAAGGCCAGACCCAGGCCGGCCCGGTGGGGGGAATGGATATTCCAGTAGAGCAGGACCAGGAAGGTGAAATCCGGCACCAGCCAGCGCCAGCCCACGGGCCAGGGCAGCAGACCGAGCATGAAGGCCAGGGCCAGACTGCCATAGACCAGACGCGCACTGGCCGGCGCGATCAACTGCGGGCCGCGCGGGCTCAGGGAATGCCCCCAGGACCGGGCCTTGCCCGGCCCGCCCGCTACGGGGGTGGAAGCGACGCTCGAGGCGGCCGCGCGTGTTTCCGGGGAGGACTCCCGTCTCATGGCGACAGCCCCCTTTTGCCAGGCACTGTCTGCTGCGTCGCCGGGCCGACCGGCGCGGACACGCCAGCCGGCGTCTCCCCCTGCAGGATGAGCATCTGGCGATGTCGTCCGACGCCGGCCAGGGGTGCGCAGACCGCGCGGGCAAACGGCGTGTGGCGGGGCGGCTCGACGGCCACGACCCGTGCCACCGGGATACCCGCTGGATAGACCCCGTCCAGCCCCGAGGTCACCAGGATGTCGTCGGGCTGCAGATCGGCATGCATGTCCAGGAAACGCACTTCGAGCAGACGGTCCTGCCCCGTTCCGGAAACGATCAGCCGCAAACCATTACGCACGACCTGGACCGGTATGTCCTGGTCGCGCGAAGTGATCAGGGTAATCTCGCTGCTGGTCGGAAAGACCCGGGTCACCTGGCCCACCAGGCCCATCTCGTCCACCGCCGGCCAGCCCGTGGAGATGCCCTGCAGGCTGCCGCGGTCGACGACCACCTTGCGCGAGAACGGGTTGGTCATGGCCTGTACGATCTCCACCCCGTGGCTGTTGTAGCCGGCGGGGACGGTGAGGCCCAGCAGACTGCGCAGATGCGCGTTCTCGGCATGCAGCAGGGTCCGGTCATGCAGTTGCTGCATGAGCACGCGCTGCGCCTCCTGCAACCGGTGGTTGTCACGCACCAGCTGGCCATGCACCTCGAAAAAGTCGAAGGCATCCTGCAGATAGTGGAATGGCCGGGCTAGACCAGCCTGAACCGGATGCAGCAGGGCGGCAATACCGGAGCGCACCATGCGGAGCGCGTCGTAGCGCGCGTCCACCCCCATCAGAACCAGGCTGGCCAGGACGTAGAGCGCCAGGCGCAGGGGCAGGCCCATTACCCGGACGAACATCGGTGCCTGGGCGGAGGTCGCCATGGCTGCGTGGTTCAGGGATCAGGGGCCGGGAGCCGAGGGCGGATGCAGCCCACGGGGCAACCCTCGCCGCTCGCCCCTCACCCCTCCTCCGATTCAGTCGTTGGTGAACACCGTCGAGAGCCGATCCATCTCCTCCAGTGCGCGTCCCGAGCCGCGCACCACGCAGGTGAGGGGATCGTCGGCGACGATCACCGGCAACCCCGTCTCCTCCATGAGCAGACGGTCGATGTCCCGGAGCAGGGCGCCACCGCCGGTGAGCACCATGCCCTTTTCGGCAATGTCTGCGGCCAGTTCGGGTGGAGTCTGTTCCAGCGCCGATTTCACGGCGGAGACGATGGTGTTGAGCGGCTCGGTCAGTGCCTCGAGGATCTCGTTGGAGGTCACCGTGAAACTGCGCGGGATGCCCTCGGCGAGATTGCGCCCCTTGACCTCCATCTCGCGCACCTCCGAGCCCGGGAAGGCGCTGCCCATCTCCTTCTTGATGGCCTCGGCGGTGGATTCCCCGATCAGCATGCCGTAGTTGCGGCGGATGTAGTTGATGATGGCCTCGTCGAACTTGTCACCGCCGACCCGGACCGACGCCGTGTAGACGACGCCGCCCAGGGAGATGATGCCCACCTCGGTGGTGCCGCCGCCAATGTCGACGACCATGGAACCGGTGGCTTCGGCCACCGGCAGCCCGGCGCCGATGGCGGCTGCCATGGGCTCCTCGATCAGATAGACCTGGCGGGCGCCGGCGCCGATGGCCGATTCACGGATGGCGCGCCGCTCGACCTGGGTCGCCCCGGAGGGCACGCAGATGATGATGCGCGGGCTGGGATGGAACAGCCGCGTGTCGTGCACCTTCTTGATGAAATACTTGAGCATCTGCTCGGTGATGTTGAAGTCGGCGATGACGCCGTCCTTCATCGGCCGGATGGCCTGGATGTTGCCGGGGGTGCGGCCCAGCATCTGCTTGGCCTCGTTGCCCACCGCCTGGATGGACTTCTTGCCGGTGGGGCCCTCGTGGCGGATGGCCACCACCGAAGGCTCGTCCAGCACGATGCCGCGGCCGCGCACGTAGATCAGGGTGTTGGCCGTGCCCAGGTCGATGGCCAGGTCGGTGGAGAAATAACCGCGTAGGAATCCGAACATGGTGTGGGTGTGGTTTAGGCAGCGAACTGCGGGTCAGAAAATCAAGCCGTCTATGATAACCTAGGCAGCCTCACGAAATAAGGCGTTGAAACCATGTCGCTTTCGATAGACGACGTCAAGCGCATCGCGCATCTGGCGCGCATTCGGGTCGATACGGACGAAGCCGCCCGCTATCAGACCCAGCTCAACGACATCTTCCACCTGATCGAGCAGATGCAGGCCATCGACACGACCGGCATCGAACCCATGGCGCACGCCCGCGACCTCCACCAGCGCCTGCGCGAGGACATGGTGACCGAGACAGACCGGCGCGAGGCCTTCCAGGCCATCGCCCCCCAGGTGGAGGCGGGGCTCTACCTGGTGCCCAAGGTCATCGAGTGAGGGGGGATGGGACATACGTGACACGCATTTTCCCATCCCCCATCCCCACGAACATGCTGAACCTCTCTCTCCGGCAACTCGCCGCCCTGCTCGCCGAGGGCAAGACCTCCAGCGTCGAGCTGTGCCAGGATTACCTGGAGCGCATCGAGCGTCTGAATCCGGGTCTGAACGCCTTCATCACCGTGGACCGGGCGCGCACCCTGGCCGAGGCGCGCGCCGCCGACCAGCGCCGCGCGCAGGGCGATGCCGGGCCGCTCACCGGGGTGCCCATCGCGCACAAGGACATATTCTGCGCCGAGGGCTGGCCCACCACCTGCGGCTCCAGGATGCTCGCCAACTTCGTCGCCCCGTATGATGCGCACGTGATCGAGCGCTGCAAGGCGGCGGGCATGCCCACGCTCGGCAAGACCAACATGGACGAGTTCGCCATGGGCTCCTCCAATGAGACCTCATTCTTCGGCCCGGTCAAAAACCCGTGGGACGAACGGGCGGTGCCCGGCGGCTCCTCGGGCGGCTCGGCCGCGGCGGTGGCTGCGCGCATGGCGCCTGCCGCCACCGGCACCGACACCGGCGGCTCCATCCGCCAGCCGGCAGCGCTTTGCGGCATCACCGGCCTCAAGCCCACCTACGGGCTGGTGTCGCGCTACGGCATGATCGCCTTCGCATCCTCGCTCGACCAGGGCGGCCCCATGGCCGCGAGCGCCGAAGACTGCGCCCTGCTCATGAACGTCCTGGCCGGCTTCGATGCGCGCGACTCGACCAGTCTCGAACGCCCGGTCGAGGATTACACCCGCGAGCTCGACCGTCCCCTGTCCGGCCTCAAGATCGGCCTGCCTCAGGAATACTTCGGCGCCGGTCTGGCCGCCGACGCCGGCCGGGCAGTGGATGCGGCCATCGCCGAATACCGGCGACTGGGCGCCGAGACGGTGGACATCAGCCTGCCCAACTCGCGGCTATCGGTGCCGGTGTATTACGTGCTCGCCCCGGCGGAGGCCTCTTCCAACCTGGCGCGCTACGACGGCGTGCGCTACGGCTACCGCGCGCCCCAATACACGGACCTGACCGACATGTACGAGCGCACCCGTGCCGAGGGCTTGGGCGACGAGGTCAAGCGGCGCATCATGATCGGCACCTATGTGCTGTCGCACGGCTACTACGACGCCTACTACCTGCAGGCGCAGAAGCTCAGGCGGCTCATCGCCCGGGATTTCGCCGAGGCATTCCGGCAGTGCGACGTGATCATGGGCCCCACCGCCCCCACCACGGCCTTCGACCTGGGCGCCAAACGCGCCGACCCGGTCGAGATGTACCTGTCGGACATCTACACGATCGCGGTCAACCTCGCCGGGCTGCCGGCCCTGTCCATCCCCTGCGGCTTTGGCCGCGACGGCCGGCCGGTGGGGCTGCAGTTGATCGGCGACTACTTCAGCGAGGCGCGGCTGCTCAACATCGCGCATCAGTACCAGCAGGCGACCGACTGGCATACGATGACGCCTCGGGGTCTTGAATGAGGGGGCCTCATGGGGCACGCGCAGCCGCAGCCTAGACACCATATAGTCGCCGATTACCTGGGCTGGCCGGCAGAAGTCCGCTGCGAGCCGATCCACGGCGTGGTCTACGACATGTCGCCGGCACCGGGGATCGAGCATCAGGTCCTGGTCGGCAAGCTGCATCTGGCCCTGGCCTACTTCATCGGCAGGGGAGGAGGTACCGGACCCGGTTCGGAATGCACCTTGCTGCTGTCACCGGTGGACGTGGTGCTGTCGGAAGACACCGTAGTACAACCCGACCTCATCGTTGTCTGCGGCCCGGCCAAGCTCGCCCACGGCATGAACGTCCAGGGTGCCCCCTACTTCGTGCTGGAAGTGCTCTCACCCGCCACCGCCGCCGAGGACAAGCGCGAGAAGCACGCCCTCTATGAGTCGACCGGGGTGTGTGAATACCTGATCGTCGACCCCATCGGACGCTGCGCCGAACTGCACACCCTCGGCGCTGATGGACGCTATCCTGCAGCGGTCGTTCTGGCCGCCGAGGATACGCTGCGGCTGGCCATCGCCCCCGAGCTTTCCAGCACCCCTCATAAACTGTTCGACTGGCCCCTGCCGCAGGCGGTCAGGCAGGACCTCGCGCACGACAGGTAACGATAATCCATGTGTGCATGAATCATGCGGAGAAGCATGAAGCTCGAATCAATCCCATCGCCCGACCGCGCGCCACTGACGGATTCCGTTCTCTACGAGGGGGACGCCTTGCAGGTTCTGCCCCATCTGCCCTCCGGCTCCGTGCAATGCGTGGTGACGTCGCCACCCTATTGGGGTCTGCGCGACTACGGTATAGAGGGGCAGATAGGACTGGAAAAGTCTTTGCATCAGTTCATCAACCGTCTGGTTGCGATCTTTGCCGATGTCAAACGGGTGTTAAGAAATGATGGGGTGCTCTGGCTGAATATCGGCGACGGTTACACAAGTGGCAATCGTGGCTACCGTGCCCCTGACAGGAAGAATCCGGCTCGTGCCATGAGTGTGCGCCCGGATACCCCAGAAGGGCTCAAGCCGAAGGACTTACTCGGCATCCCTTGGCGTTTAGCGCTCGCCCTCCAGGAGGACGGCTGGTATTTACGCAGCGACATCGTCTGGCATAAGCCCAATGCCATGCCTGAAAGCGTTAAGGACCGTCCAAGCCGCAGTCATGAATATCTATTTATGCTGGCCAAGTCCGAGCGCTATTTTTATGACCACCAGGCTGCTCGCGAACCCGCCGCCAACGGTTCGTCGCGCAACCTCCGCAGTGTATGGAGCATCCATACTCAGGCCACCGATCACGCCCACTATGCGGTTTTTCCACCGGCCCTAATTGAACCGTGCATACTAAGCAGCAGCCGCGAACAGGATTTCATACTCGACCCATTTTTTGGATCAGGCACGGTGGGTTTAGTCTGCCAGAAACTCAACAGACGTTTCGTCGGGATTGAGCTGAATCCGGAATATGCCGACTTGGCAGTTAAGCGGCTTGAAACGCTGATGCATAAGGTTGTTCGCTTAAAAGCGGCGTGATGTTCAGCTTCACACCACCATCCCAACAGATTGAATTTTGCCTTGCTTTGGGCCAGGCACGTAGCTTGTACCTGCAGGATGCACTGGGTCGCACGGTTGAGGGTCTGGACATTGGCCTTATTGACAAAGAGCTCGGCAAACTGGCCCCGAAGAGGGCCATGGCATCGTTAGCGCGACACGGACTGCGGGGCGAGTTGGTGTTGGCAGTGCCCTGCGTTCTCAGGGCGAATCCTCGCCTGCTGGCTTATTACCGGCTCCTGTTGGGATATAGCCAGAAAGAATTTTTCAACACGAGCACCGGCGCGGCGTCCTTCAAGTCCATGGAGACGAAAGGGCTGATAACTCCTAAAACTGATCAACACCTAGAAGCGTTCTGCAAGGCCATCAATCAAGCAGCTGCAATACTTGTCGAAGGGATCGGACCGGAACGGATCAGCCGGCACCTCCTTGATGACCTGACGCTGCTGACGTTCGGTCCCCAATTGCGGGGGGGCGCCAACGTCCGCAGAGGCGGCAATGCCACGCTCAAGGTATTCGAGATCATCCACGGCATCGTTAAAAAAACAGTGAAAACAAGTGGTGCCAGTCACATCGAGGTTCGCAATGCGGCTCGAAGAACCGTGTGGATCGAATTTGCCGCCGATCCGGATATCATTATCCGGGAGCAAATGGCCAAGGGCGGTTTTCGGAACATAATCGCCATGGAGATCAAGGGTGGAACGGACTTCTCCAACATTCACAATAGATTGGGAGAAGCGGAAAAAAGCCATCAGAAAGCACGTGCAAACGGATATACGGAATGTTGGACTGTCGTAAACGTCGAACGGCTCGACGTTTCCCTGGCACGCCAGGAATCGCCGAGTACAGACCGGTTCTATCGACTGTCTCAATTGATGCGAGCCAACAGCGAGGAATACCAAGATTTCAAGGAGCGAATCTTCTCGCTGACTGGTATAAGAGATTAGGAACACGACATGCAATGGGAAACCGTCATCGGCCTGGAGGTGCACGTCCAGCTCACCACCGCCTCGAAGATCTTCTCCGGCGCCGCCACCGCCTTCGGCGCCGCGCCCAACACCCAGGCCTGCGCGGTGGACCTGGCGCTGCCGGGGGTGCTGCCGGTGCTCAACAAAGGCCCGGTGGAGCGGGCCATACGCTTCGGTCTGGCCATCGGCGCGAGGCTGAACCGCGTCAACGTCTTCGCGCGCAAGCATTACTTCTACCCCGACCTGCCCAAGGGCTACCAGATCAGCCAATACGAGCTGCCCATCGTCGAGGCTGGCAGCCTCCCCATCCACGTGGGCGAGCAGACCAAGGCCATCCGCATCACCCGTGCGCATCTCGAGGAGGATGCCGGCAAGAGCCTGCACGAGGACTTCCACGGCATGACGGGGATAGACCTGAACCGCGCCGGCACACCGCTTTTGGAGATCGTCTCCGAGCCCGACATGCGCAGCGCCCAGGAGGCGGTGGCCTATGCCCGGGCGCTGCACACCCTGGTGACCTGGATCGGCATCTGCGACGGCAACATGCAGGAGGGCAGCTTCCGGGTGGACGCCAACGTCTCGGTGCGGCCCAAGGGGTCGAGCGAGTTCGGCACCCGGCGCGAGATCAAGAATCTGAACTCCTTCCGCTTCCTGGAGCAGGCCATCGAGTATGAAGCGCGCTGGCAGATCGCCGAGCTGGAAGACGGCCGCGCGATCCACCAGGCCACCGTTTTGTTCGACCCGGACACCGGCGAGACACGCATGATGCGCAGCAAGGAGGAGGCGCAGGACTACCGCTACTTCCCGGACCCCGACCTGCTGCCGGTGAAGCTGGACGAGGACTGGATCGGGCAGATACGCGCCGCGCTGCCCGAGCTGCCGCAGCAGAAGCAGGCCCGCTATCAGAGCGATCTGGGTCTGTCCGCCTACGACGCCGCGACCCTCACCGCCTCGCGCGCCATGGCCGAGTATTTCGAGGCCGTCATGAGCGCCGGGGTGCCGGCCAAGCTGGCCGCCAACTGGGTGATGGGAGATCTGTCCGCCGCGCTCAACCGCGAGGGCCTGGACATCACGCTAAGCCGCATCCCGCCCGAACGCCTGGCCGGGCTGCTCAAGCGTATCGACGACGGCACCCTCTCCTCCAAATTGGCCAAGGAGGCGTTCGCCGCCCTGTGGGCCGGCGAGGGCGAGGCCGACGCCATCATCGCGGCGCGCGGCCTCAAACAGATGTCGGATGCGGGCGAACTGGAGCGCATCATCGACGAGGTCCTGGCCGCCAACCCGAAGTCGGTGGAGGAGTATCGCGCCGGCAAGGACAAGGCCTTCAACGCCCTGGTCGGGCAGGTGATGAAGGCCACCGGCGGGCGCGCCAATCCCCAGCAGGTCAACGCCCTGCTCAAACAGCGCCTGGGCGGCTGAACATCGGCCGGCTTCAGGCGGCGTCGGCGGCGGCCGTTATCGTTTCGGTGGAGGGTGTGTGGACGCCCGGCCCCACAGCCTCGCTCCCTTCCGCGACTTCCGGAGACCTGCGCGTGCGCCTGTTGTTCCTGTTCCTGGTCTGGCTGTGCGGGCTGCCGCACCCCACATGGGCGGGGTCGCCGCCACCGCCCGCGAAGACTCCGCTGATCCTTGCGGTGCTGCCCTATCTGCCTGCAGCCGAGATCGAGCGGCGCTTCGGCCCGCTTGCCGCTCGCCTCGGTCAAGGGCTAGGACGCCCGGTGCAGGTACGGGTCGGTCAGAGCTATCGGCAGCACATCGACGCCATCGGCAGCGACCGGGTGGATATCGCCTACCTCGGCCCGGCCGGCTATGTGCGCATGGTCGAACGCTACGGTCGCAAACCGATCCTGGCCCGACTCGATGTTGCCGGGGAACCCGGACTGCACAGTGTGATCGTGGTCCGCCATGACAGCCCGCTGACCCGCATCGAGCAGCTCAAGGGACTGCGTTTTGCCTTTGGCGCGGCCGACTCGACCACGGCTCACCTGCTGCCGCACTACGAGCTCCTGCAAGGCGGAGTGCGTCTGCGCGATCTGGGGCGTCACCATTTCCTCGGCAATCACCGAGACGTCGCCCTGGCCGTGCTGGCGGGGGATTACGACGCCGGCGGGCTCAATGAGGAGGTCTACCGGGAATACGCGCCACGTGGACTGCGTGCCCTGGCGGTGAGCGCGGCGGTGCCCGATTACCTGTTCGTCGCCCGATCCAACCTGCCGCCGGCGGACATCGAGCGCCTGCAGCGCACCCTGCTCGAACTGCACCGCGACGCCGCCGGCCGTGACCTGCTCAAGCGCATGCAACCGGGTCTGGACGCCCTCGCCCGAGCCGACGACGCCGACTACGACGGCCTGCGCCGCATCATGCAGGTGGTGAACGCCGATCGCTGAGATGCGCCTGCCCGGACACCCCGCCCTGCCCTGGATCGGCCTGGTGCTGCTGTTGGCCCTGCTCTTCGGGTACGGCGTGCACCACTTGCTTGCAGCGCAGGCCCAGGAGATGCAGGCGGCCAGGGATGCGGCCCGGCGTGAGCTCGATCTGCTCGCCAGCGTAGTGCGCGGCCACCTGCTGCAGGGGCAATATCAGAGCGCCAGCCAGGTGGTGCAGGCCTGGGGCAGCCGGCAGCCGCACGTCGCCCGGCTCTCGCTCGAGACCGGCAACGGCTTCGTGCTCGGCGAGTATCGGCGCGCCCTGCCGCCGGGCGGCCCGGTCCTGCCGGTGGAGACGACGTTGTCCTATGGCTATACGGGTCAGGCCCACCTGCTGCTGGTGCAAGACCTCTCCCCCGTCGAGCAGCGCCAACATCGCCTGCGCCTGCAGCTCGCGGCGGGCTACGCCTTGTTCGCTCTCCTGCTCGCCATACTGCTGCGCCAGCTTCGACTTCGCCAGCGCGAGGAGGCCGCGCTGCGGACCCTCAGCCAGCGTTCCGAAGCGGCGAATCTCCAGCTCAGAACGGCGCTGAGGGACCTCCAGGCAGCCCAGGCGGAACGCGACCGCCTCATCTCGGTGCTGGAGGCAACCCCCGATCTGGTCGGCATGGCCACCCCGGACGGCCGTATCCTCTACCTCAACGCCGCTGGACGCCGGATCACCGGCCTCGGACAGACGTCCCTGCAGTCTCACCGAATCACTGACATCCACCCGGGTTGGGCCATGGAGGTCATCCGCGACATGGGCATCCCGGCCGCCATCCGCTCCGGCGTCTGGTCAGGCGAGACGGCCCTGCTCGGTGTGGACGGGCGAGAGATCCCGGTCTCCCAAGTGATCGTCGGCCATCACGACGAGAGGGGACGGCTGCAATACCTGTCCACCATCATGCGCGACATCAGCCCGAGCAAGGCGGTCGAGGCGGCCCTGCGCGCCAGCGAGGCGCAGCTCGCGCAGGCGCAGGCCATCGCCCACCTGGGCAGTTGGGACCTGGACCTCGCCACCGGGCAGGCGACCTGGTCGGACGAGGAATACCGCCTGCTCGGCTATGCCCCCGGCGAGGTCACGGCGAGCGCCGAGGCCTTCATGGCGCACGTCCATCCCGACGACCGCGCCGCCGTGTGGGCGGAGATGCAGGCCTCGATGCAGCGCGAGGACGGTCGCTATCACATCGAGCACCGAGTGCTCTGCCCGAACGGTGGCGAGCGCATCGTCCTGGAGCAGGGGCAGGTCGGCTTCGACGCCGAACACCGGCCCCTGCACATGATCGGCACCACACTCGACGTGACCGAACTGCGCCGTACCGAACGCGAACTCGCGGCGCACCGCGACCGCCTGGAGGAGCTGGTGGCAGCGCGCACGCGCCAGGTGCGCAAGCAGGCCACCATCATCGACCAGATCCACGATGCCGTGGTCAGCACCGACCTCGACGGCATCATCACCAGCTGGAACAAGGGGGCAGAACGCCTGTATGGGTACAAGGCACAGGAGGTGCTGGGCCGCCCGGTCGGTCTGCTCTACGAGAACGGCGACTTCCTCTGGCGCGAGGTCATCCTGCCCCTGCAGCGCCAGGGCGCGCTCGAACTCGAAGTGCGGCTCAAGCGCAAGGACGGCAGCCCCGTGGACGTACTGCTCAGCCTGAGCCTGCGCCGCGACGAACAGGGCGAGCCGGCGGGCATGATCGGCTACAGCCTGGACATCGGCGCACGCAAACAGGCCGAACGGCTGCTCAAACAGCGCAGCGAGGAACTGACCGCCGCCAACCGCGAGCTGGAGGCCTTTTCCTATTCCGTCTCGCACGACCTGCGCGCGCCGCTACGCGCCATCGACGGTTTCAGCCAGGCCCTGCTGGAGGACTACGGCGGGCATCTGGATGCGACCGGCCTGGACTACCTGCGCCGGGTGCGTGCCGCCGCCCAGCGCATGGCCGTGCTGATCGACGACCTGCTGCAGCTGGCGCGTGTCACCCGCTCGCCGCTGCAGCCGGCGCCGGTGGATCTCACCCGGATGGCGGCCGAGGTCCTGGCCACCCTGCAGGAACAGCAGCCGGAACGCAAAGTGGAGGTGACCATACAGCCGGGGCTGACGGCCTGGGGCGATCCGGGCCTGTTGCGCACCGTGCTGGAGAACCTGCTCGGCAACGCCTGGAAGTACACCGGCCGCACCGCCGAGGCCAGGATAGTGATCGGCAGTGAACGTATGGACGGGGAGACGGTGTTCCACGTGCGCGACAACGGTGCCGGTTTCGACATGCGCTATGCCGACAAGCTGTTCGGTGCCTTCCAGCGCCTGCACCACCCGAGTGAGTTCGAGGGCACCGGCATCGGGCTGGCCACGGTGCAGCGCATCATCCACCGCCATGGCGGCCGGGTCTGGGCGCAGTCCATGCCGGGCGAGGGCGCAACCTTCCTGTTCACGCTGGGCAGCGGCCCCGCCTTGCCGAACATCCCCCTTTCTGATGAGAATCGCAACGACACGAACGAACGGGAGGGGGCGCCGTGAACGCAGCCGACAAGACCATCCTGCTGGTGGAGGACAATCCGGACGACGAGGCGCTCACCCTGCGCGCCTTCCGCAAGAACAACATCCTCAATCCGGTGGTGGTGGCCCGCGATGGCGAGGAGGCACTCGATTACCTATTCGGCACCGGCCGCCATGCCGGTCGCGACACCGCCGAGCAGCCGCAGGTGGTGCTCCTCGATCTCAAACTGCCCAAGCTCGACGGTCTGGAGGTGCTGCGGCGGCTGCGCGCGGACCCACGCACCCGCTTGCTGCCGGTGGTGATCCTGACCACCTCCGGCGAGGACCGGGACATCCTCGCGAGCTATCAGCTCGGCGCCAACAGCTACATCCGCAAACCGGTCGATTTCGAGCAGTTCATCGAGGCGGCCCGCCAGCTCGGCCTGTACTGGCTGGTCCTCAACGTGCCGCCACCGTCGGTCGGGGCAGCCTGATGGACAAGGACCTGCGCGTCCTGTTGGTGGAGGACTCGGAGGACGATGCCCTGCTGCTCGAGCGCGAGCTCAGGCGTCACGGTTACCGGCCGGCCATGCGGCGGGTCGACAACGCCACCGACCTGACCCAAGCCCTGGCGGACAGCGCCTGGGATGTCGTCATCACCGACCACAACCTGCCCGGTTTCAGCTCGGCCGCCGCACTCGATCTCGTGCGTCAGGCCGACCTCGACGCGCCGGTGATCATCGTCTCCGGCACCATCGGTGAGGAAGCGGCGGTGGCGGCGATGAAGGCGGGGGCGGCCGATTACATCATGAAGGGCAACATGGCCCGCCTGGTGCCCGCCATCGAACGCGAGCTGCGCGATGCCGAAGTGCGCCGCAAACATCGGCAGGCCGAGTCCACCATCCGCCATCTCGCCTACCACGACCCACTGACCGGGCTGACCAATCGCCACCAGTTCGAACAGAGGTTGGCCGACGCACTCGCCACGGCCCACGCTGCCAACGTCCAGCACGCCCTGCTCTACCTCGACCTGGATCAGTTCAAGGTGGTCAACGACACCTGCGGGCATGTCGCCGGCGACGAACTCCTGAAGCAGCTCGCCGTGCTGCTGCACGGCCAGGTGCGGGAGACCGACACCGTCGCCCGCCTGGGTGGCGATGAGTTCGGCATCCTCCTGGAGAACTGCCCCCTCGAACGGGCGCAGCAGATCGCCGCCCAGTTGCTCAGGGCGATCAACGACTACCGCTTCTGCTGGCTGGGCAAGAGCTTCGTCATCGGCGGCAGTATCGGTCTGGTGTCGATCAACCGGGCAAGCAGCAGCCTCGGCGACCTGCTCGGCCGCGCCGACGTCGCGTGCTACGCCGCCAAGGACCTGGGCCGTAACCGCATCCATGTCTTCCAGGATGACGACATCGAACTCGCCCGCCGCCAGGGGGAGATGCAATGGGTCTCCCGCATCAACTGGGCGCTGGAGCAGGACCGTTTCACCCTGTACCGGCAGAACATCGTCGCGCTCGACGGCAGCGCCGGAGCCGAGCGCTGCGAGGTGCTGCTCAGGCTCAGGGACGAGGCAGGCAATCTGGTCGGGCCGGGCGCATTCCTGCCCGCCGCCGAGCGCTACAACCTGGCGCCGGCAGTGGACCGCTGGGTGGTCGACCACCTGTTGCGATTCGTGGCCCGACACGGTCAACCCCCCGATGCCGGTCCGGCCCGGACGTTCTTCATCAACCTCTCCGGCGCGACCCTCAATGACGACGGGTTCGACGACCACCTGCGCGCGCTGTTGAGGGAGACCGGCGTGTCGCCCTCCCTGCTGTGCTTCGAGATCACCGAGACCGCCGCCATTGCCAACCTCAGCCGGGCGATGAGCTTCATCGATGCCATCCGCGCCGAAGGCTGCCGTTTCGCCCTGGACGACTTCGGCTCCGGCCTGAGCTCGTTCGCCTATCTCAAAACCCTGCCGGTGGACTTCCTCAAGATCGACGGCAGCTTCGTGCGCGACATCACCCGCGACCCCATGGACCGCGCCATCGTCGAGGCCATCAACCGCATCGGTCACACCGTCGGCCTGGCAACCGTCGCCGAGTTCGTCGAGGACGAGGCCACCAGACAGGAACTGGTGCGCCTGGGGGTGGACTATGCCCAGGGCTACGGTTTGCACCGTCCGGAACCGCTGGCGTCGCTCATCGCGGCGCAAGTCGAAGCCGCGGGGGATGGGAGGGGCGGGAAGTGAACTGCTTGGACGACCGGCATGATGCGGGCATCGACAAACCGGTCGCCTCACATCAGGGCCTGACGTTACCCACGGCGGGTGCGAACTCGGTATTCGACGGCGGTTCCGCGGCCAGGCCCTTGAGCTCCCGAAAGCGAAGCCTGTAGGCCTGGTAGCGGGCTTCCGTCTGGACCATGGCCGCGGCGCTGCGCCCGAGCATGTCGTTGAGACGGACGACCTCCTGTTCCGCCTGGCTGCGCGCCTCGCGCAGGGCGTCCGGTATGCGACGCCCCGCCTTCTCATGGCCCGCGAACTCGGCGTTGATCCGGGCAAGTCGCGCGTGCGTCTGCTCCAGCATCGCCCGGAGGCTGTCCTGTTTCGCTTTTTCCTGCGCCAGGGCACGATCACGTGCCAGATCGATCTCGCCTTCGTGCACGTAGGTGGACAACAGGGCCCGGTCCTCCCGTTCGCGGGCGAGGTCACGCGCCCTCACCCGCTCGTCTGCGCCCGTCTCCGGCACCGTGCCCTGACGCGGAAGCTTGCGCAGCACACGCCCTTGCTTGTCCAGCACCGCCTGCTCGGTCACCTGGGGGGGCTTGGTGTCGCTGTAGTGCACCCGGCCCCGTTCGTCGACCCAGCGGTAGGTTTCCGCATGTGCCGCCGGGATGCTCCACAGTGCCACCAGCAGCAGGATGGCGCGGCGCTGGCAGCCGGTTGTCGACCCGGCGCGTTCACGATATCCCATAGCGTTCCCGGTAGGCCTGGATAGCGGCGAGCGAGTCGGCCTGCTCGGCGTGGGCTGCAAGATAGGCCACCAGATCGTCCAGGCCGACGAGGCTGATCACCGGCAGCTGGTAGTCGCGCATCACCTCCTGTACGGCGGACAATTCGCCCGTACCGCGCTCCTGCCGGTCCAGCGCGATGGCCACGCCGCAGGGCGTGGCGCCGGCGCTGCGGATCGACTCGACCGATTCCCGCACCGAGGTGCCGGCGGAAATGACGTCGTCGACGATCAGGATCCGCCCGGCGAGCGGCGCCCCGACGATGCTACCGCCTTCACCGTGATCCTTGGCCTCCTTGCGGTTGTAGCTGTAGGGTACATTGCGCCCCTGGCCGGCAAGGGCGATGGCCACGCTGGCCGCCAGGGGGATACCCTTGTAGGCCGGCCCGAACAGCCCGTCGAAGGCAAGGCCGGAGTCCAGGATGGCTTTGGCGTAGAATTCGCCCAGCCGCTTCAGCGACGCGCCGTCGTTGAACAGGCCGGCGTTGAAGAAATAGGGCGAGAGCCTGCCCGCCTTGGTCTGGAACTCGCCGAACAGCAGCACCCGCCGCTCGATGGCGAAATCGAGGAATGCCTCCTTGAAACCCGTCACGTGTCTGTCACCTGCCTGAAATCGTGCGCATTGTAACCCTCAACCTGAACGGCATCCGCTCCGCCGCCGGCAAGGGCTTTTACGCCTGGCTGGCGACCCAGGAGGCCGACATCGTCTGCCTGCAGGAACTCAAGGCCCAGGCGGCCGACATGACGCCAGACATGCTCGACCCGCCCGGCTATCACGGTTACTTCCATTACGCCGAAAAGAAGGGTTACAGCGGTGTCGGCGTCTACGCGCGCCGCCAGCCGGACCGGATCATCGAAGGTCTGGGCATACCCGATATCGACGCTGAAGGGCGTTACCTTGAGGTCTGCTTCGGTGAGCTGTCCGTCGTCTCCGTCTATCTGCCCTCGGGATCGAGTGGCGAACACCGCCAGGCGGCCAAGTTCGCCTTCATGGACCACTTCTGGCCGCATCTCGCGAAGCTGGCGACCTCCGGGCGCGAGGTGATCCTCTGCGGCGACTGGAACATCGCCCACACGGAGCGCGACCTCAAGAACTGGAAGTCGAACCAGAACAACTCCGGCTTCCTGCCCGAGGAGCGGGCCTGGATCGGCCGGGTGTTCGCAGAGCTGGGCTTCGTCGATGTCTACCGTCGCCTCTATCCCGACGCCACGGACGAGGGCTACACCTGGTGGAGCAACCGCGGCCAGGCCTGGACCAAGAATGTGGGCTGGCGCATCGACTACCAGGTCGCCACCCCGGGCATCGCCGCCAAGGCCGTCAAAGCGAGCATCTACAAGGCCGAGCGCTTCAGCGACCATGCGCCGCTCGCCATCGACTACGCCTACACCCTGTGAGCACACACGACGCCCCGGTCGGCCGTCTCGCCGGTCTTGCCATCTACGCCCATCCGCGCGTGCTGGGCATGCTTTTCCTCGGCTTCTCCGCCGGGCTGCCGCTGCTGCTGGTGCTGGGCACGCTCTCCTTCTGGCTGCGCGAGGCAGGGGTGGACCGCTCCACCATCGGCTACTTCTCCTGGATCGGGCTCGCTTATGGCTTCAAGTGGGCGTGGTCACCCCTGGTGGACCGCCTGCCCCTGCCCTGGCTCACCCGCACCCTCGGCCGCCGGCGCAGCTGGCTGCTGGTCTCGCAGCTCACCATCGCGGCGGCGCTCCTGGGCATGGCCCATACCGACCCGACCGTCAGCCTCACGCACATGGCCTGGTTCGCCCTGGCAGTGGCCTTCGCCTCGGCCACCCAGGACATCGCCTTGGACGCCTACCGCATCGAGGCGGTCGAAATCAAACTGCAGGGGGCGATGGCTGCCACCTACCAGGCCGGCTACCGCGTGGCCATGATCACCGCCGGCGCGGGCGTGCTGTGGATCGCCGCCGCCTTCGACCCCGCCGAGGCGACCTACGAGCACGCCCCCTGGCGTATCGCCTACACGGTGATGGCGGCCCTGATGGGCGTGGGCATCCTCACCACCCTCATCGTGCGCGAGCCGCAGATCGACGCCGAGCGTGCCGGCCTCCTGCGCGAGACGCTGGCGCGCGAGACCGAAGCCCGTGCATGGCTCGCCGGCCACGGCCTCACCGGCACCTGGCTCGCGCTTGCGGCCTGGGTGCACGGCGCGGTGCTCTCACCGTTCATCGACTTCGTCCGCCGCTACCGCTGGCAGGCGCTGCTGGTGCTGCTGCTCATCGCCACCTACCGCATCTCCGACGTGGTGATGGGCATCATGGCCAACCCGTTCTATGTGGACATGGGCTACACCAAGGACGAGGTGGCCACGGTGGCCAAGGTCTACGGGGTGATCATGACCGTCGTCGGCGCCGCACTGGGCGGCCTGCTCACTGCGCGCTGGGGGGTGATGCGGACCCTGTTCCTGGGGGCGTTGCTCTCCGCCGCCACCAACCTGCTCTTCGTCTGGCTTGCCGGCCGCGGCCACGATGTCTCCGGCCTCGTCTTCGTCGTCTCGGCCGACAATCTCTCCGCCGGTATCGCCTCGTCGGCCTTCGTGGCCTATCTCTCCAGCCTGACCAATGTCGCCTACTCGGCCACCCAGTACGCCCTGTTCAGCTCGGTCATGCTGCTGCTGCCGAAGTTCATCGCCGGCTTCTCGGGTGTGATCGTGGACGCGCACGGCTACGCGTTCTTCTTCACCGGCACGGCGCTGATCGGCCTACCGGTCCTGCTGCTGGTCTGGCTGGCGGCGCGGGCGCGACGTACGGCTGTGGCAAAGGCGACGTAACAATCGTCTGCTAGCCTGAGGCGTCGCATTCCACGTCATCGCCTGCGCCCATGGCCCTGCCCGTCCGTCGCATCACCGAACACCTGATTCCGGCCATCGAGTCGCTGCGCCGCCATGCCCTGGACGTGGAACGGGCTCATGCGCGCGAGATCGAGGCGGTCCACCCCCGGCATCAGGACAGCGCCCGCAACCTCCTGCATTACCTGGCGCTACGTCAGAGCGACATCCGCGACCTGCAGCGCGAGCTGGGCATGCTCGGACTCTCGCGCCTGGGGCGTGCCGAGGCGCATACCCTGTCCAGCCTGGATGCCGTGCTGGCGGCTCTCCACGCCATGGCCGGACGCGAGCCGCCCCGCCGCCGCACACGCCATGGCCAGGTCGGCATCGCCGGCGGGGCGCTGCACCTGAACGATCATGCCGAGACCCTGCTCGGCAAACCGGGCGGACGGCGGGCCACGCGCATCATGGTCACCATGCCCAGCGAGGCGGCGACCGAGCCCGGGCTTCTTACCGACCTGCTCAGGGCGGGCATGGACGTGATGCGTATCAACTGTGCGCATGACGACGCCGATGCCTGGCTGGCCATGATCCGCAACCTGCGTGCGGCCGAGGCCGCGACCGGCCGCGCCTGCCGCGTCTATGCCGACCTGGCCGGTCCCAAGCTGCGCACGGGCGATATCCGGCCGGTGGGGCGCGTGATCGATTTCAAGCCCAGACGCGACGTCTGGGGCCGGGTCGAGCAGCCCGCCCGCGTCCTGCTCATCCCGCGCGGACAGACGACGAGCCCGACGGCGCAGGACGTGGATGCGGTACTGCCGCTCGAGCCCGCGTTGCTCGCCCAGGCCAAGCCGGGCGACCGCCTTGAGCTCGAGGACAACCGTGGCAGCCACCGTCGCCTGCATCTCGTCGAGCGCCGGGGCGAGTCGTTGCTGGCCCACGCCGAGCGCCACGTCTACCTCAGCGACGGCGCCGCCTGCATCCTATATCGCGGCGGCGATCAACTGGCGGCCGGGCGCGTCGGGCCTCTGCCGGAGCGGGTGCTGCCGCTGACGCTGAAGGTGGGCGACCGGCTGCTGCTGACGCCCGAGGACCAGCCCGGCGAACACGCCCGCCTCGACACCCAGGGCCGGGTGGAGCGGCCGGCCAGCATCCCCTGCACGCTGCCGGCGGTGTTCGATGCGGCCGCCCCAGGTCAGCGCATCTGGTTCGACGACGGCCGGATAGGGGGGCGCATACTGGCCAATAGCGGGCGCGAGATCGGCGTCGAGATCACGCACGCGGCGCCGGAAGGCAGCCGGCTCAGACCGGAGAAGGGCATCAACCTGCCCGATACACGCATGGACATCCCGGCCCTCACGCCCAAGGACCTGGAGGACCTGCGCGCCCTGGCCGGGCAGGTGGACATCGTCGGGCTGTCCTTCGTGCGCGCCCCCGAGGACGTGCATGCCCTGCAGGCCGCGCTGCGCGCGCTGGATGCCGGCGGGGTGGGCACGGTGCTCAAGATCGAGACCCCGCAGGCGTTCGAAAACCTGGCCCTGATCCTGCTCGCCGCCCTGGCAAGCCCGCCGGTGGGCCTGATGGTGGCGCGCGGCGACCTGGCCGTGGAGGTGGGCTTCGAGCGGCTGGCCGAGGTGCAGGAGGAGATCCTCTGGCTGGCCGAGGCGGCGCACGTGCCGGTGATCTGGGCCACGCAGGTGCTGGAGGGGATGGCCAAGCGCGGACTGCCCTCGCGCGCAGAGGTCTCCGACGCCGCCTTCGGCGTGCGCGCCGAGTGCGTGATGCTCAACAAGGGACCTTACATCATCGAGACCGTTGCTTTCCTCGCCGACCTGCTGCAGCGCATGCAGGCGCATCGTGACAAAACCCGACCCATGCTGCGCCGGCTGGCGGTGTCGCAGCTGAAAAAGGGGAAGGGCAACGGGGGGTGAGGTTTGCCCCCTCCCCGTCAATGCACCTGTTTCGGCGCCAGCCGCGCCTCGATCTCCTCGCCCACGGCCTCGCCCCTCGCCTGATGCAGGGCAATCAGCCCGTGCGCCGTGCCGCCCCAGCGCTCCAGACCGTCGCGCGCGGCCTGTCGCAGCGTGCTCATGTCGCCGCTCTCGGACCAGCGCCGATAGGCCTCGGTGAGCTCGGGATAGAGTTTGCGCCGCATGCCGACGAAATTGGCGAAGAAGAAGTGCAGCGTCGCCGGTTCCTCGAGCTCGATCAGCCCCGGCAGGGTGGACAGGCAGTCGGCGTAGAGGTCGCGCACCGCGCGGGCGATGATCTCGGCGCGGCCGCGCATGACGGCAAGCAGCAGGGCGGACCACGCCTCGCCCAAATCGGCCTCGGCGCGCGCCTCGCCCAGCTCGTGCAGGATCACGGCCTCCGTCTCGTTGCCGGTCATGGCGGCAAGCGCCGCCTCGGGGGAGCGATCGAAGGGGTAATGGGCCACCGCGCGCGCCATGGCCTCGTTACGCTTGGGATTGAAACGCCACTCCTCGTAGCGCTCCCAAAGCCAGCGTTTCAAAGCCTCGGTGCGCACGAACACGGTGCCGTCGAGCATCATGCCCGGCGGGGCGTCGAGATCGCGGGCATATTCGCAGCCGGAGACGTAAACCCGGTGGCCATGCCGGATCTCCGAGCGCACGAGCTGGCCGAGAAAGAAATGCGGCTTGCATTGCCGCCCGTAACCGCCCGAATAGACCAGGCCGTGCGGGATCAGCTCGGCATTCGCCCGGCCGACCTCGAACGGATCGACCTCGCCCGAGGGCAGTGGCAGCGGGGTGTAGGGCTCGGTCTCGATGAGCTCCCACATCGCGCTGCGGGCATTCATCCAGTCCCCCACCTCGCTGCGGGGCATGTGCTCGCTCAGCGGGATGTCGTGTTCCCAGCGGTAGAGCTCGCGCATCTTGAGCAGGAAGGTACACAGGGTGAGATCGCCGGCATACTGTGCGTCGGAGATGTCGCAGTTACGCTGCACCGCGCTGATCAGGGCGCCCAGATCGAGGCCGGCCCTGCCCATGGCACGGGGTCGGACGACCGGGAGACCGGGATCGAGATCCGTCATGGCTGCCTCCGCTAAAATATCCGAGGAAATTAGTCGGATTATAGGCCTGCCTGATTGTCGGAGGAAATACACATGCGTTACTGGCTGATGAAATCGGAACCCTCGGAATACGGTATCGACGACCTTGCGCGCGACGGCATCGCGCCCTGGTTCGGCGTGCGCAACTACCAGGCGCGCAACTTCATGCGTGATCAGATGCGGGTCGGCGACGGGGTGCTGTTCTACCACTCCTCCTGTCCCGAA
The DNA here is from genome assembly GCA_938038385.1 of uncultured Burkholderiales bacterium. Lineage (GTDB taxonomy): Bacteria > Pseudomonadota > Gammaproteobacteria > Burkholderiales > Thiobacillaceae > JANWZL01. The sequence goes on along the minus strand of CALHRD010000015.1, from coordinate 14,763 downwards.
CCGGGCATCGCCGGGCTGGCCGAGGTGGCCACGCCCGCCTACCCGGACACCACCCAGTTCGACCCCGAGAGCAAGTATTACGACCCCAAGGCGAGGCCGGACAATCCGCGCTGGTTCCACGTCGACGTCCGCTTCCGCCAGAAAACCCGGCTGCTGCCGCTTGCGGAGATGCGCAGTTACCCGGAGCTGGCCCGCATGCGCATCCTGGCCAGAGGCAACCGCCTGTCCATCACCCCGGTCGACCCGGACGAATGGCACTTCATCCTGGCCAAACTGGGTGTCGGTCAGTGAGCCGTCTCGGGGGAGTGCTTGGCGGCATGCGCCTGCCGCCGATGCGGTCAATCGCCCCCCGCACAGCCGCAGTCGTTGGCTTGCCGCTGCGCCTGCACCGGCGGGCAGGGCACCGAGCCATAGGAACAGAACACGCAGCAGTCGCCCGGCTTCGGCCGCAGCGCGGCATGGCAGCGTTCACACTCGTGGAACCACTGGCAGGCATCCTGCGGCATGCGCTCGGTCGTGACATGGCCGCAGTGCGGGCAGGTCAGCTCCGATTCGAGGACCAGGCTGCTCATTCGACACCCACCGCCTGCGCCGGATAGCCGGCGTCACTCACCGCCTTCGCCAGGTCCGCCGGGGAAGTCCGGGCATCGTCGTAGGTGACGATGGCGCGGCGCTGGTCGAGATCGACCTGCGCTCTGGTCACGCCCGGCACCCCGGTCAGGGCCTTCTTGACAGTGATGGGGCAGGCGGCGCAGGTCATGCCCGACACCGCGAGGGTGGCGGTGCGCGGGGCGGCCAGGGCCGGCAGGGTGGTGAGGGCGATGAATGCAGCACACAGCTTCTTCATGGCGATCCTTTCAGTAGAAAAGCGGCATGATGAGGGGGAACAGCAGCGCGATGCCGATCAGGCCGGCGGCGAGCCAGAACAGGAGGCGGTAGGCCCGATGCACACGGGGCACGGCACACACCCGGCCCGGTGCGCAGACCGCGGCCGGCCGCCAGAGACGCCGCCAGGCAAGAAACAGCGCCCCGACGGCGAGGGCGATGAACAGCGGGCGACAGGGTTCGAGCGCCGTCAGGTTGGCGATCCACGCCCCCGAAAACCCCAGGGTGATCGATACCAGCGGGCCCAGACAGCAGGTCGAGGCCAGCACGGCGGCCAGTCCTCCGGTGAGCAGCGCACCCAGAGCGGTTTTCGGCGTATCCATGGCGATCTTCTCCAATGCGATTCGATGTAAACTTCGCACCGTACCTGAGTACGGAGTCAAGCCATGCGGGAGAGGCACTCCACCGCAACGGGATACACCATCGGCAGCCTGGCGCATACCGCCGGCGTCAATGTCGAGACCGTCCGCTACTATCAGCGCAAAGGGCTCATGCCGGAGCCCGCCCGACAGTACGGCGGCATCCGCCGCTACACGGCCGCCGATCTCGGTCGCCTGCGTTTCATCAAGTCCGCGCAGCGGCTGGGTTTCAGTCTGGAGGAGATCGGCGAGCTGCTGCGTCTGGAGGATGGCACGTCCTGTGCCGAAGCCCGCCGCCTGGGCGAGGCCAAGCTCATGGCGGTACGCCGCAAACTCTCCGATCTGCAAGGCATCGAGACGGCCTTGAGCAGCCTCGTCACGCAATGCGGCGATGCGCGGGTACGGGTGCGTTGCCCGCTGATCGACGCCTTGCAGCGTGCAGACAGCGCTGCCTGAAGCCTACCGGCCGAGCGGCAACACGCCGCCCATCCACGCAGGCCCATCCATGCTCACCTTCCTGCTGATCTATCTCGCCATCGGACTCGTCGCCGGCTTCGTGGCGGGGCTGCTGGGTGTCGGCGGCGGGCTGATCCTGGTGCCGGTGCTGTCCTGGGTCTACGCCCATGAGGGGTTTCCCGACGCCTACAACATCCACCTGGCCCTGGGTACCTCGCTCGGCACCATCTTGTTCACCTCGCTCTCCAGCCTGCGCACGCACCATGGCCATGGGGCCGTGCACTGGGAGGCGGTGCGGCGCATCACGCCGGGCATCGTGCTGGGCACCCTGGCCGGCAGCCTCGCCGCTGCCTGGCTGCCCGACCTGGGGTTGCGCATCTTCTTCACCCTGTTCCTGTTCCATGCCGCCACCCAGATGCTGTTGGGCCTGAAACCCCGCGCACACCGCAAACTGCCGGGCTGGGCAGGCATGACTGTCGCGGGCGGGGTGATCGGCCTGGTGTCGAGCTGGGTGGGCATCGGGGGGGGCACCTTGTCGGTGCCCTTCCTCGCCTGGTGCAATGTGCGCTTCCAGGAGGCCATCGGCACCTCCGCTGCCATCGGTCTGCCCATCGCGCTCGCCGGCGCAGTCGGCTATGCCTTGTCTGGCCAGGCCGTGCAGGGCCTGCCGGACTGGAGCCTGGGCTTCGTCTACCTGCCTGCCCTGGCCGCCGTCGCCGCCATGAGCGTGCTGGCCGCCCCCTGGGGCGCGCGGCTCACCCATCGCCTGCCCGTGACGCGGCTGCGGCGCATCTTCGCCGGCCTGCTCTATCTGCTCGGGCTGCGCATGCTCAGCGGCCTGCTGCCTGCGTAGGCAACAGGTCGTGACGTTCAGATGATGTCCAGGTGGCTGATGGCCGAGGCCGAGGGTTGGCCATCGTCACGGCCTTCGCGGTAGAGCTTGATCTTCAGGCGCAGGTCGTTGAAGGAGTCGGCGTTGCGCAGGGCGTCCTCGGCACTGACCACCCCGGCCTTGTAGAGATCGAACAGCGACTGGTCGAAGGTCTGCATGCCCAGATCGCGGGACTTGGCCATGATGTCCTTGATCTCGAAGATTCGACCCTCTTTGATCAGGTCGGCGATGAGCGGCGAGTTGAGCAGCACCTCCACCGCCGGGATACGGCCCTTGCCATCCATGCGCGGCAGCAGCCGCTGCGAGACGATGGCGCGCAGGTGCATGGCCAGGTCGAGCAGTACCTGATCCCGGCGTTCGCGCGGGAAGAACGAAAGGATGCGGTCCATGGTCTGGTTGGCGTTGTTGGCGTGCACCGTGGACAGACACAGGTGGCCGGTCTCGGCATAGGCGAGGGCGTACTCCATGGCCTCCACATCGCGAATCTCACCCAGCATGATCACGTCCGGCGCCTGGCGCAGGGTGTTCTTCAGGGCTATCTCCCAACTCTCGGTGTCGGTGCCCACCTCGCGCTGTGTGATGATGCTGCGGCCGTGCACATGCACATACTCGATCGGGTCCTCCACCGTGATGATGTGTTCCTGCATGTTCTGGTTGCGGTGACCGATCATCGCCGCCAGGCTGGTGCTCTTGCCGCTGCCGGTGGCGCCCACCACCAGCACCAACCCCCTGGGCATCATGGCGATGTCCTGCAGGATGGGCGGCAGGTGCAGCTCCTCCAGCTTGGGGATGCGCGTGTTCACCAGCCGGAACACCACGCCCACCCGCCCCTGCTGCACGAAGGCGCTCACCCGGAAGCGGCCGATCTCCAGGTCATGGATGGCGAAGTTGGCCTCGTGGTGGGCATCGAACTCGGCCCGCACCCGCTCCGTCATCACCGAGCGGGCCATGTTCAGGGTTTCGGCAGGGGTGAGGGTCTGCTTGGACAGCGGGGTGACCTTGCCGTCCAGCTTGACGGCGGGCGGGAAGCCCGCGGTCAGGAACAGGTCGGAGGCCTTGCGCGCCACCATCAGGCGCAACCAGTCGGCAATCGGCTTGGGCAGCTCGCCGCTCATCCTCAGCCTGCGAACATGTCCTTGTTGACCGCCACGGCCCGCGCCTCGCTGGCGGCGATAACGTTGCGCTTGACCAACTCCATCAGGGCCTGGTCCAGGGTCTGCATGCCCAGGGACTGACCGGTCTGAATGGCGGAGTACATCTGCGCCACCTTGTTCTCGCGAATGAGGTTGCGGATGGCGGGGGTGCCGATCATGATCTCGTGCACCGCCACCCGCCCGCTGCCGTCCTTGCGTTTGAGCAGGGTCTGCGAGATCACCGCGCGCAGGCTCTCCGAGAGCATGGAGCGCACCATCTCCTTTTCCGCCGCCGGGAAGACGTCGACGATGCGGTCTATGGTCTTGGCCGCCGAGCTGGTGTGCAAGGTGCCGAATACCAGGTGGCCGGTCTCGGCGCCGGTGAGCGCCAGGCGTATGGTCTCCAGGTCGCGCATTTCGCCCACCAGGATGACGTCCGGGTCCTCGCGCAAGGCGCTGCGTAGCGCATTGGCGAAGCCGTGCGTGTGCGGCCCCACCTCGCGCTGGTTGATCAGGCACTTCTTGCTCTGGTGCAGGAATTCGATCGGGTCTTCGATGGTCAGGATGTGGCCGTGCTGGTTTTCGTTGATGTAATCCACCATGGCTGCCAGGGTGGTGGACTTGCCCGATCCGGTGGGCCCGGTCACCAGCACGATGCCGCGCGGCTGGTCGGAGATGTCCTTGAAGATCTTGGGCGCCTGCAGCTCCTCGAGGGTGAGCACCTTGCTCGGGATGGTGCGGAAAACCGCGCCGCAGCCACGCGCCTGGTTGAAGGCGTTGACCCGGAAACGGGCCACCTCGGGCAGCTCGAACGAGAAGTCGGTCTCCAGATGCTCCTCGTAGGCCTTGCGCTGCGCGTCGCTCATGATGTCGTAGATCATGGCCTTGACCTGGTTGTGGTCGAGCGGCGGTACGTTGATGCGCCGGATGTCACCATGCACCCGGATCATGGGCGGCAGGCCGGCGGACAGGTGCAGGTCGGACGCCTTGTTCTTGACCGTGAAGGCGAGGAGATCGGAAATTTCCATTATAATTCTGTCGCTTACGCAAACCTCCTGGGGAACTTGGAGCATTATGGTCACAATCGCCGCGGCCTTGCAAGCCGTCCACGGCCGCATCGCCGCCGCCTGTGCCGCTGCCGGTCGCGCCCCCCAGTCGGTGGCGCTGCTGGCGGTCAGCAAGACCTTCCCGGCCACGGCGATCCGCGAGGCCTGGGCTGCCGGCCAGCATGCCTTCGGCGAGAGCTATGTGCAGGAGGCGCTGGCGAAACAGGCGGCACTCGCCGACCTTGCCATAGAATGGCACTACATCGGCCCCCTGCAGCGCAACAAGACCCGGCCGGTGGCCGAGCACTTCGCCTGGGTGCACGGCATCGACCGGGCGGACCTCGCCGAGCGCCTGGCCCGGCAGCGGCCGGAATCGCTGCCACCGCTGCAAGTGTGTGTGCAGGTCAACGTGGGCGGCGAGGCGAGCAAGCGCGGCGTCGCCCCGCAGGCGGCCTTGGCGCTGGCCCGCTACGTGGCAGGATTGCCGCGGCTGCGCCTGCGCGGCTTCATGACCGTTCCGCCGCCCAGCGCTGACCCGCAGACCCAGCGCAGCCATTTCCGGATGCTGGCCGGAGTGCTGCGCGAGGCACGCGAGCGGGGTTTGCCTGTGGATTGCCTGTCCATGGGCATGTCCCACGACCTGGAGGCAGCCATCGCCGAAGGCGCTACCATAGTTAGGGTGGGCACGGCCATCTTCGGTGCGCGCTCACCCGGAACAAATGGGGACCGATGACGCAAATGGCAGGGATGAAACTGGGCTTTCTCGGCGGCGGCAACATGGCCGCCGCGCTCATGGGCGGGTTGTTGCAGAAGGGATTCCGCGGCGAGGACATCGTCGTCGTGGAGCTCGACGCGGGGCGGCGCGCCTGGCTGCAGGCCAACTTTCCGGTGCAGGTATTGGAACACGACGGTCCGCTCGTCGAGGCGGCGGATGTGCTGGTCCTGGCAGTCAAACCGCAACAGCTGAGGGCGGCCCTGGCCACCCTGCCCACACCCTATCCGGGTCAGCTCATGCTTTCGATCGCGGCCGGCGTGCGTGCCCGGGACATCTCGCGCTGGTTGTCCGGGCATCCGGCAGTGGTGCGCGCCATGCCCAACACGCCGGCCCTGGTGGGCGCCGGCATCACCGGGTTGTATGCCCTGCCCGGGGTGATCCCGGCGCAACGCGAGCAGGCCAGCCGGGTCATGGAGGCGGTCGGTGGCGTGGTCTGGGTGGAGGACGAGGCCCAGCTCGACGCCATCACCGCCGTCTCCGGCAGCGGCCCGGCCTATGTGTTCTACTTCATCGAGGCCCTGGAAGAAGTGGCGATGGAGCTGGGTCTGCCACCGGAGACCGCGCGCATGCTGGCCCTGCACACCTTCTTCGGCGCCGCCGCACTGGCCATCAAGGACAAGGCGTCTATGGCCGAGTTGCGCGGGCGCGTGACGTCCAAGGGTGGCACCACGGAACGGGGTATCCAGGTGCTGGAACACCGCCAGGTCAAACTCGCCCTGGCCGAGGCGGTTCGGGCAGCGGCTGCGCGCAGCCGCGAGCTGGGCGATCTGTTGGGCAGGGACGCCTGATGCTCACGGACGCACTGCAGTTCCTCCTGCGCACCTTCTTCGACCTCTTCGCCGTCGCCTTCTGGCTGCGCTTCTACATGCAGTGGGCGCGGGTGCCCTTTCACAACCCCTTCGCCCAGTTCATCGTCAAGGTGACAGACTTCGGCGTGCGGCCGCTCCGGCGCGTCGTGCCGGGACTGTTCGGGCTGGACCTGGCGAGCCTGGTCCTGTGCTACCTTGCCGAGCTGCTCGCCGTGACGAGCGTGTTCTGGCTGGATGGCTATCCCTTCCTGATCGCCGGCACCGGCGTGTTGCCAGGCTTCCTCCTGCTGGCCCTGGCCGCCGCCCTGAGACTGGCCATCTACGTGCTGATGGGACTGATCATCATCCAGGCGGTCCTGTCCTGGATCAACCCCTTTTCGCCCTTCGCGCCGGTGTTCTACGCCCTGGCCCGACCCTGCCTGACCCCCTTGCAACGCTTCGTGCCCCCCATCGGTGGCGTCGATCTGACGCCCCTGGTGGCGCTGATCCTGATGCAGGTGCTCCTGATCCTACCGGTAGCGGCATTGGAACGATGGGCCGACGGGCTGATACGTTGACGCTGGCGTCCCTCGCGCCCTGGCTGGAGGCGGTGGCGGGCGGATGCAGACTGCGCATCCATGTGCAGCCGGGCGCGGCCCGCAGCGAAGTGGCCGGGCGCCACGGCGACGCGCTCAAGCTCAGGATCGCCGCCCCGGCGGTGGAGGGTGCGGCCAACGCCGCACTGATCGAATATTTGGCACGGAGACTCAAGCTTGCGCGTCGGGAGGTTACAATCGCGCAAGGAGAAAAATCCCGCCGCAAGATCGTCCGGGTCCCCCTGACACCGGCGGAGGTGGAGCGATGTCTGGAGATGAGGGCGCAGGAATCATGAACTACGGCCTGGAAAGCGGCATATCCCGGTTTCGCAACCGGCGCGATCGGCTGGTCAAGGTGGTGACCGCCTACAAGGAATGGCTCGAGCGCTACACCGAGGTCGAGCCGGAACAACTCCTGCGCCTGTACGACCTGACCGAGAACCTGAAGAAGGACCGCCTCATGCTGGCCTTCGTGGCGGAGTTTTCGCGCGGCAAGACCGAGCTGATCAACGCCCTGTTCTTCTCCGACTTCAAGCAGCGCCTTCTGCCCTCGGACGCCGGGCGCACCACCATGTGTCCGACCGAGATCTTCTACGACGCGGACACCGAACCTTATATCCGCCTGCTGCCCATCGAGACCCGCTTCCGTGACGACAGCATCAACACCCTGAAGCGCATGCCGGTGGAATGGAACACGCTCAAGCTGGATGTCGGCGATCCCAATGCCATGGTCAATGCCATGAGGAAACTCGCCGAGACCAAGGTGGTGTTCAAGGTGGAGGCGCGTGCCCTGGGGCTGTGGGACGAGAATGACCCCAATCTGTCCTACATGGTCAAGGACCAGGACCGCGTGGAGATCCCGGCCTGGCGTTACGCCATGATCAACTACCCGCATCCCCTCCTGGAATCCGGTCTCGCCATCCTGGACACACCGGGACTGAACGCCATGGGGGCGGAGCCTGAGCTGACCCTTTCGGCCATCCCCAACGCCCATGCGCTGCTCTTCCTGCTCGCCACCGACACCGGGGTGACCCAGTCCGACTACGAGATCTGGAACAAGATGGTGGCCAAGCATACCAGCCAGCACTATGCGGTGCTCAACAAGATCGACATGCTGTGGGACGACCTGAAGAGCCCGGAGGAGATCGCCCGCACCATCCAGCGTCAGATCGAATCCACCGCCGCCCAGCTGGAGATCCCCACCGGCAGTGTGCTGGCGATCTCGGCGCAGAAGGCCCTGGTCGGCAAGATCCGGGGCGACCAGGACCTGCTCAGGCGTTCCGGCATCCAGGCCCTGGAGGTGATGCTGGCGCGCGAGATCATCCCCTCACGCGAGAAGATCATGCGCGAGTCGGTGGTGCGTGAACTCGGCCCGCGGCTCAACGAGACGCGCGAGACCGCGCACAAGCGCATGCTCGCCGCGCGCCAGAGCCTGCAGGACCTGCAGGCGCTCACCGGCAAGAACCAGCAGATCGTCGTGCAGATGCGCGACAAGGTCATGGCCGACAAGCAGAAATACGAGGAGACCACGCGCAATTTCAACGTCACGCGCAAAGTGGTCTCGCAGCAGGGCTGGGAGCTGCTCGCCCACCTCGATGAAGAGCGCATGGACAAGATCATCGAGGAGTCCATGATGGCCATCAACGACAGCTGGACGACGGCGGGCCTGATCCGTGGCATGCAGCTGCTGATCCGGCGCATGAGCGCGGAGTTCGACCATGCCCACCATCAGAGCGCGTCGATCAAGCAACTCCTCAACGCCGCCTACCAGCGCTTCCACGACGAACACGGCCTGGAGTCGGTGGACCCTCCCCTGCTGGACCTCGCCCGCTATCGAGGCAGGCTGGACGAGCTGGTGGTGAGCACCCAGGAATTCTGCGCCGACCCCTTGAACATCATGCTGGAGAAGCGCTTCATGGTTAAGAAGTTCTACATCGGCCTGGTCACCCAGGCACGCATCGTCTTCCAGCAGGTGCGCATGGAGTCGGAGACCTGGCTGCGGCTCACCCTGGACCCCATCGTCGCCCGCATCCAGGAACACAAAGCCCAGCTCGAACATCGCCTGGAGAACATCAGCAAGGTGCACGCCAACCTGAGCTCGATCCAGGAACGCAGCCAGGCAGTGCACCGCGAAATGGTGCAGATCAAGGCCCAGCTCGACGAGATTGAGGCCATCGTCAAGGAGTTCGCCCTGCTCACCGGCGTGGCCATGCGCAGTCTGGACGGACAACCCGCCCCCGCCCCGGTCTGACCCCGAATGCCTGCATAGCCGCCCGGCCGTTGCAGGACTGACCGACTCCCACCTCGCCACACCCGTCATGGCCACGCGTGTCATCCAATTGCACAGGCATTGCCCACGCTGCGGCAGCACGGCACGGGCGGAGGCAAAAATGCCGGGCTTCCCGGGTCCCCGCCCATCCGTCTTCGACCTGGATGACCTGGGACGTCTCGCGGCACGACACAGCCTCGGCATGTTGCTTGCCCTGGTGGAGCTGTTGCCCTACAAGCAGTTCGAATGTCCGCGCTGTGGCTATGTTTTCCGGCTGAGCAACGAGACGGCCAAGGACATGGCGGTGGCCATGCTGGCGGCGCTCAGACCGGTGGCCAGCGAGGGGCTGCGCCCGAAACCCCGAACACGCCTGGCGGTGACACCTGCGCGACCGGCTCCGAGACGGCTGAGCGCCCCCCCTGCCGGCACGCATGTCCCGGTAGGCAGGCCGACTGCGGAGGCCGGAGACTGGGAACCCGAGGGCCTCGATTGACGTGAAAGTCGCATAGCGACTCACGCTTGTCCTCTCCCCGCTTGCCGGGGGGAGGTTGGAGGAGAGCGTCCGTTCATGGCCGCCAGCCTGGCCATCAACGGTCAGTCGCGCAGCAGGACGCCGAACAGGAAGTTCTGCAGCACGACCCGCTCGCCCTTGCGAAGCGACTCGAAGGCCATGCCGTGTCGCCAGGTGGCCGGGGCGTTGCCGGACCGATGTCTCTCAACGTGCAGAGCCTTTGGGTCAGGGGGACCTCCTCCCGCATCGCTTCCACCGGAATGGCGAAACGCAGCTTCACGTCGTGCCCCGCCGTGCCAAGGGCATGCACCGTTTTCAACCCGGATCGTCCATTCGGACGCGCGATGATGGCGAGATGGAGCGCGTAGGCCCGTAGGGCCGCCGAATGGACAATCTGGGCTTATAGGTCGGGCTTCAGCCCGACACCCAACCTGTCGCACCAGAGTCCGGCCTACACGGGGGTGGTCGTGATCGACACGGATTCGGGTATCTGAAATGTCTCGCATCCTGCGCGCCGTGCGCGCGGCGCTCAATCCCGCTCACGGCTTTCTTCAGCGTTTCCCTAACCGAGGGCCACGCCCAGGGCCCGGCCGATGAGCCAGGTCAGCAGCCCCGCCCCGCCGCCGATCACCAGCATGCGCAGCCCCCCGCGCCAGGCCTGTTTGCCGGTGAACAGGCTGATGGCGCTGCCCACGCCGAACAGGCTCACGGCGGTGACCAGGATGGTGCCCGTCAGCGCGGCCCCCCCGCTCAGCAGCAGATAGGGGGCGAGCGGGATGGCTGCGCCGAGGGCGAAGGCGAGGAAAGAGGAGAGGGCGGCGCCCAGGGGGGAGCCGAGCTCTTCCGGGTTGAGGCCCAGTTCCTCGCGCGCCAGGGTGTCGAGCGCGCGGTCCGGGTCGCTGATCAGCTTCTCCGCCATGCGTTGCGCCTCTTCGCGCGGCACGCCCTTGGCGGTGTAGATCAGGGCGAGTTCGGCCGCCTCTTCCTGCGGGTATTGATCCAGTTCCTCGCGCTCCAGGCCGATCTGGTACTCGAAGAACTCCTTTTGCGCCCGCACCGAGACATACTCCCCCGCCGCCATGGAGAAGGCCCCGGCCAGCAGGCCGGCCGCCCCCGACAGGACGATCAGATGGGGCTCGGCGCCGGCACCGGCCACGCCCAGGATCAGGCTGGCGTTCGATACCAGGCCGTCATTCACCCCGAACACCGCCGCGCGCAGATTGCCGCCTTCGGAGGTGCGGTGCCGCCGCTCCTTGAAATCGGCACTGGTAGGCATGGCGTGCGGGGCGGGACCGTGATAGAGCACCATGCCGCGCACCTTCATGGCCGCCAGCACGCCGCGCAGCGGCGCCACGCCCAGGCGGCGGATCAGCCAGCCCACCAACCGGGTGCGGGGGTCGGGCCGGTAGCTGGCCGGGGGTTCTGCCCCAGCCTTGCGGATCTCCGCGGCCCACAGGCCGGCCTGCTCCTCCGCCGCGCGGGCCAGCTCCAGGAACAGCAGTTGGCGCGGGGTGCCGGATTCCTCGTCGGAGACGATGCGGTAGAGGTAGGCGGAGCGCATTTCCTCCCGCCATGAATTCAATGCGTGCATGGCCGCGGAGTCTAAAAGGTAAACAACGAACATGAAACGGGTGGATGCAGCCACCCCGCTGCCTACCGATTGCGGCTTGGCGTGTCGTATACCTGCATCCGTGTCGATCACGACCACCCCGGTGTAGGTCGGACTCCAGTGCGAGGGGGTGGGTGTCGGGCTGAAGCCAGACCTGCGAGGCAATCGGCAGCATCGACACGGATTCAGGGTGCGTACCAGGCGGGCAAATCCCGGAGCTTCGATTCAAGCACAGCGGTATACCAACCGTAATCTGCACATGGGTCCGCTGTCATGCCACCGCTGCATGCACGGCGGTGGGGTCGGCCAATATTGTCTTGGTCCCCGCGGCGGAGAGGTAAATGTCTTGAATGGATTGCACAGTGAAGATCTTAGACACAATGAGGTCGCAGGCGCTGCATGCAAGCACCCATCAGGTGTTGCCGCTCATCTGGGCGCTGGCGACGCTCGGCTGGCTGTCGCTGGTCGTCATGCCGGTCGAGACGGCCAGCCAGGGCTGGTTCGCCCTGGGCGTACTGGCGGTCTTGCTCGTCCTGCGCCGTCACGCGCGCGCGCGGCCCCTGCCGCGCCTGGTCTTCCTCGCCCTGGCGGGACTGCTCACGGCGCGCTACATCGCCTGGCGCGCCAGCGAAACCCTGGTGGTGACCGACCCCTTCTCGACCCTGGCGATGCTCGCGCTCTTCCTGGCCGAGCTCTATGCGGTGGCGATCTTCTTCCTCGGCAACTTCATCAACCTCATGCCCTTGCAGCGCGAGCTGCCGCCGCTACCGGCGGACCGCGCCCGCTGGCCGACGGTGGACGTGCTGGTGCCCAGTTACGACGAGGACGCCGCACTGCTGGAGACGACGCTGCTGGCGGCACAGAACATGCGCTATGCCGAGGGCCGCTGCCGGGTCTACCTGCTCGACGACGGCGGCACCGATCAGAAGTGCAATGACCCCGACCCGATCAAGGCCATGGCGGCGCGGCTGCGGCGCGAGCAGCTCCAGGCGCTGTGTGCGAAGATCGGCGCGCACTACCGCACCCGTGCGCGCAACGAGCACGCCAAGGCGGGTAACCTCAACGCGGCGCTGCCGCACATCGCGGGCGAACTCGTCGTGGTGCTGGATGCCGACCACGTGCCGACGGTGGACTTTCTCGAGCGCACCGTGGGCGCCTTCCTCGCCGACGCGCGCCTGTTCCTGGTGCAGACCCCGCACTTCTTCGTCAATGCCGACCCGGTGGAGCACAACCTGCGCATCTTCGGGCGCATGCCGCCGGAGAACGAGATGTTCTACGGCGCCATCCAGCACGGCCTGGACTTCTGGGAGGCCTCCTTCTTCTGCGGCTCGGCGGCGGTATTGCGGCGCGCCGCCCTGGACGAGGTGGGAGGGTTCACCGGCCAGACCATCACCGAGGATGCCGAGACGGCGCTGGAGCTGCACAGCCGCGGCTGGCGCAGTGTCTATTACGACCGCCCGCTCATCGCCGGGCTGCAGCCGGAGACCTATTCCGGCTTCATCACCCAGCGGGTGCGCTGGGCGCAGGGCATGTTGCAGATCCTGTTGCTGAAAAACCCGCTGCTGCGGCCGGGGCTCAAGCCCTGGCAGAAGCTGGGCTATCTCAACAGCAGCGCGTTCTGGCTGTTCCCCTACGCGCGCACGGTCTTCCTGCTCATCCCCTCGGCCTGGCTGATCTTCGGGCTGCAGGTCTACCACGCGAATCTTGCGCAATTCGCCGCCTACACCCTGCCGCACCTGGCCGGGGTGATGCTCGCCGGCCACCTGCTCTACGGGCGGGTGCGCTGGAGTTTCGTCTCCGAGCTCTATGAAATGCTGCAGTCTTTCTACAGCCTGCGCGGCCTCAACCAGGTGCTGCGCAACCCGCGCGCGCCGCGTTTTCGCGTCACGCCCAAGGGCGAGGTGCACTACCGAGATTTCGTCTCCTCGCTGGCCAAACCCTTTTACGTCTTCTATCTTTTCGCCTGGGTCTCGCTCGGCTTCGGGGTCTGGCGCTGGTTCGACCAGCCCCTCACACGCGACGTCACCCTGATCACCATGGGCTGGGAGGTGTTCAATCTACTGCTGCTGCATGGGGTGCTGGGCGCCATGTACGAGCGCCGGCAGCGCCGCGGCGCGCCGCGTGTGCCGGCCGAGGAGCCCGTGCGTCTGGTCGGCACCCTGGGTGGGCACCTCGATGCGCGCATCCTCGACATCTCCGCGACTGGCCTGCAACTGGGCTTTGACCCTGCCGCGCTACCGCCTGAGGGCCGCCTGCACGTCGAGGTCGCCCCCGCCGCGCTGGGGCGTGAAGTGCGGCTGCCCGTCTCCATCGCCTGGCAGCGGCCGGGTTCGCTGGGCCTTCATTTCGAGCCCAAGGACGTGGCGCAGAAGCGCGAGATCGTCGCCCTGGCCTATGGCGACAGCCAGCGCTGGCGGGACGTGCAGGCGCACCGGCGCGCCGAGGCCGACCGGTTGGGGGTGGCGCATGCCTTCGTCCGCCTGGTGGCGATCGGCGGCCGCGCCGCCGTCGATCACTTCGCTGCCCTGCTGACGCGGCTCCCGGCATGGATCGGCCGGCGCCTGGATGCCCTCGCTCGTCCCCGAGCCCCTGCAACACCTGGGGAGAGAACCACGCCTCCCCTGCCTGGCGCATCGGTGCCGATTGCGGCGGCCACGCCCTCCGCCCAAAAAACTGCACAAATCGCGGAGCTCGTATGAAACCCTTACCGTTGCTGTGTCTGCTTAGCCTCGCCCTGAGTCGCCTCGCGGCCGCCGCCCTGCCCGCGGCACCGCCGGAGCCGACGCCCGCGGCCGCCGCGCTGGCCCACTTCATGCCCGAGCCCGCGCCGATCGATCTGCGCGGCGCGCACGCGCGCGCCGAGGTGGCCATCCCCATCGCTGCGGGCCTTACGCCAAAGCGGCTGACCCTCCATCTGGCCGCCGCCAATTCCGTGGCGCTCATGCCCAAGCGCTCGGTGCTGCGGGTGCTGCTCGACGACACGCTGGTCGCGCAGATCCCGCTCGACCCGGGGCTACCGCGCATCGAGGCCAGCATCGAGCTGCCGGTGCAGGGGCTGAAGCCCGGTTACCATCGCCTGGTGTTCGACGCCGCCCAGCACTATACGGAGGCCTGCGAAGACTCTTCGGCACCCGAACTGTGGACGCAGATCGACACCCGGCGCTCCTGGCTCGAGCTGGAGGGACGCTGGCAAGACGGGCCGCTCAGCCTGGCCGAGCTCGACCGGCTGTTCGATCCGCGTCGCTGGGGGCCGCAGCCGCTCACCATCGCCACCGTGGGGACGGTCACCCCGGACATGATCCGTCTGGGGGCGCTCGCCAGCCAGATCGTCGGCCTTAAGTTGCGCTACCGCCCGCTTGAAGTAGTGCATCGCCTGCTCGCCCCGCGTCCCGATGCCATCGAGGCCTTGCTGCAGGCGTCCGACGAACACAGTCCCATCATCCT
>CALHRD010000014.1 GCA_938038385.1 uncultured Burkholderiales bacterium | reverse complement strand
GACAAAGCCAGGCGCCGTTTTGGCCCGGAAAGCGGGCGCGTAGCGGGCTCACCCAGCGGGTGACCTCCAACGAAGGCAGAAATCGCAGTGTCCTCACCATGTTACGAATCCAATGCAGCGGTCAACTGCGGTTTTTAGGATGATAGCAACCCTGGCGTCTCATTCAGCATGCAGCCACGGCCCGGCATGGTGCCGTGTGGCCGAGGGATGCGTCGCCTGGCCCGATTAGGCGTTGAACAGACATTGACCTCAATCCGTGTTGATCACGACCAACCCGCTGCAGGTCGGACTCCAGTGCGACGGGTTCGGTGTCGGGCTCAAGCCCGACCTACAAGGCGATCGGCAGCATCGACGCGGATTCAGGACTAAAGTTTTTCCCTGCCCTGCCGTTCATCTCGCCGAAGGAGACGAGGAATTCAACCTTCCGCCATCGGATGGACACCATGAGACTGCTGAATCGATTCACCATCGGCGCCCGACTGCTGGGCCTCACCCTGTTCTTATCCGTGATGATGCTGGCCACGGGTCTGAGCGGGCTGTGGGGCATACGCCAGGCAACGCAGACGCTGTCCCAGGCCTACGAGCTCAGCCAGACCGCCATCGACCAGCTGCAGGAAGTGCGCTACAACCAGGCGACAGTGCGTACCATGATCCAGGAGGCGCGCATGTCGGGCGACGCCTTCGCCGCGCAGGAATGGTTCGACAAGGTCGACAAGCGGATACGCGCCGTGAGCGAGACCATCCAAGCCTACGGCCAGCGGCCGATGTCGCCGGAGGAGAAGAAGCTGTTCGACCACTATTCGGCCACGCGCATGAAATACGGACAGGAGGGCATCGCCCCGATCCGGGACATGCTGTCGGCGGAGGATTTCGACCGGGCGGCTGAACATTACAAGCGTGTGCTCCTGCCTGCCACCGCCCAGGTGGACGAGGCGACGGATGCCCTCATCGCCCATCTCAAGAAGGATGCCAAGACCACGCGCGAGAAGATCGCCGGCCAGAGCGAGGTCCTGCAGGCCGTGTCCATGGTCATCATGGGCATCGGCCTGATCCTGTCGGTGATCCTCAGCATGCTCATCCGACGTTCCATCGTGGCGAGCGCCGCGGAGCTGGAACGGGCCTCGCACCAGTTCGCCAAGGGCGATCTGAGCGACCAGGCCCGCAAGCAGGGACGGGACGAACTGGCGCAGGTCGGCCGGGGCTTCAACGAGATGGCGGTCGAATTCTCACGCCTCATCGACGAGATCCGGCGTTCGGCGGAAGAGGTCACCCGTGCCGCCCAGAATACGGCCAGCAACAGCGTCTCCGTGGCCGACAACTCCAGCCGCCAAACCACCCTGTCCCAGGACACCGCGCAGGCAGCCCAGGAAATGGCCGACACCATCGCCCGCGTTGGCGACAACATCGCCCACATGGTAGCCGCGGCCGATCAGGCCAGTCAGCGTGCCTCCCACGGCCAGACCGTGGTCAATGACGCCACCCGGGGCATCCAGGCGATCTCCCGCACCGTCCTGGAGACCTCCCAGGTGGTGAGCAACCTGGGGCGCCAGTCGGAAGAGATCGGGCGCATCGTCAGTGTCATCAAGGACATCGCCGACCAGACCAATCTGCTGGCGCTGAACGCTGCCATCGAGGCGGCCCGTGCCGGCGAACAGGGACGCGGCTTCGCGGTGGTGGCGGACGAGGTGCGCAAGCTCGCCGAGCGCACATCCTCGGCCACCAACGAGATCTCCTCCACCATCCAGAACATCCAGCAGGAAACCGCCAGGGCAGTGGCTTCCATGGAGCAGGGCAGCCAGGAGGTCAGCCAGGGCGTCAATATGGCCCAGCAGGTCGGTGTGGCCATCGGCGCCATCAACGAGGCGGTGTCCCGCCTGTCTGCCATGATCCACGATATCGACCGCATCCGGGCGGAGCAGGAGGTCGCCAGCCGCTCCATCGCCGGCCGCGTCGAGGAGATCCACGGTATGGCGGGGGAGAACCGCACCGTCTCGGAGAACTCCGCCCATGCCGCACGCGAGCTGACCAACCTGGCCGAACGCCTGCGCGACTCCGTCAGCCGTTTCAAACTGGCGCAAACCCTGTGAGGTCCACCGATGTCTGAACTGCTGCGCCGTATCGATGCCCGTACCAAGCTGGCCGGTGCGAACAAACTGGAGATCCTGTTGTTCACCCTGGGCACGGACACGAGTTCGGGACGCAAGGAAATCTTCGGCATCAACGTGTTCAAGGTGCGCGAGGTGATGCGCATCCCCCAGATCACGCGCGCGCCGGACATGCCAGCCGCGGTTGAGGGCATGGTCAGCCTGCGTGGGGTGTTGGTGCCGGTGGTCGATCTGGCCAAGTACATCGGCATCCAGACCGACGCGTCGCCCTCCATCATGATCGTCACCGAGTACAACCGGCAGACGCAGGGCTTCCTGGTCGGCGAGGTGGACACCATCCTGCGTATCGACTGGTCTGACATGAAGGTGCCACCGGCCATGCTGACGAGCAGGATGGGCGGGCTGGTCACCGCGGTGACCGAACTGGACGACAAGCAGCTGGTGATGATGCTGGACGTGGAGAAGATCCTGTCCGATACCACCAACTACGATGACAGCCACATCTTCGCCAATCTGGTCCCGCTCGAACATACCGACCGCACCGTTTTCTACGCCGATGACTCATCGGTGGCACGCCGACAGGTCGCGCGCACCCTGGAGGCGCTGGGTGTAAACGGCATCGCGACGGTCAACGGCCGTCAGGGCTGGGAAGAACTGCAGAAAATCGCTGCCCAGGCCGAGGTGGCGGGCCGGCCGGTACGCGACTTCGTGCAGGTCATCCTCACCGATGTGGAGATGCCGGAGATGGATGGCTATGTCCTCACCAAGCAGGTCAAATCGGACCCCCGCTTCGCCGGCATCCCGGTGCTCATGCACTCCTCGCTGTCGTCCGAGGCGAACCGGCACCTGGGTATTTCCGTGGGGGTGGACGAATACGTACCCAAATTCGAACCCCACCGACTGGCCGAGGCCCTCGCCCGCCTGCTGAAGTAACCGGAGCCTGCCATGACCCCCCTGGATTCGCCCCAACTCATCGAGGACATCGATGCCCGCACGAAGCTGGCGGGCTCCAACAAGATGGAGCTCCTGCTGTTCACCCTGGGCACCAACGAGACCTTCGGTATCAACGTATTCAAGGTGCGTGAGGTCTCGCCCACCCCCCCCATCACGCTCACGCCCAACATGCCCTACGGTGCCGAGGGGGTGATCAGCCTGCGCGGCAGCATCATTCCGGTGATCTCGCTCGCCAAGTTCATCAAGCTGGAGAAGATCCCGGAGGGCCTGGGCCAGACCATGATCGTGACCGAGTTCTCCCGGCACACGCAGGGCTTCCTGGTGCAGGACGTGGATCGCATCATCCGTGTCGATTGGGACAAGGTGAAACCGCCGGAGAACATGCTGGCCGGTCAGGAGGGGCTGATCACCGCCATCACCGAGCTGGACGACGGTCGCCTGGTCTCCATCCTGGACGTCGAACGGGTGCTCTCCGAGGTCCTCGGCGAAAAACCCATGCCCCTCATGCCCCAGATCGAGCAGACCCGAGACCTGACCGTGTTCTTCGCCGACGACTCGGCGGTGGCACGCAAGGAGATCATCACCGTCCTGGACAAGCTCGGGGTCAGGTACATTCATGCCAACGATGGCAGGGATGCCTGGGACAAGTTGTCAGCCATGGCCAAGCGTTGCAACACCGACAGTCATCCGCTGCGCGAGCAGATCCAGCTCATCCTGGTGGATGCGGAAATGCCGGAGATGGACGGCTATGTCCTCACCAAGAACATCAAGACCGATTCGCGCTTCACCGGCATCCCCGTGATCATGCACTCCTCCCTGTCGTCCGAGGCGAACCGGACCATGGGTCAGCGGGTGGGCGTGGATGCCTACGTGGCGAAATTCGATCCGGCCGTGCTGGCCGATACCCTGCTGACCTTCCTGAAGCGCTGAAGCCGCGCACAGCGATATCTTGATTACCGTACAGACCACACCCACGAGCCATACGCCGAAACGCCCCGGGAACGATTTGGCCCCCGCGGGAGACGGCTCGGCCCATGTTTCGAAGCCGGGAGCACATTCAACCTACCGATCGAGGGAAGCATGCCCGACAAGAACCTAAAGTTCCTGGTGGTGGACGACTTTTCCACCATGCGCCGCATCGTTCGCAACCTGCTCAAGGAGCTGGGCTTCAGCAACGTGGACGAGGCCGAAGACGGCGTGATCGCCTTACAAAAACTCAAAAATGGCAGCCATG
Organism: uncultured Burkholderiales bacterium; assembly: GCA_938038385.1. GTDB lineage: Bacteria > Pseudomonadota > Gammaproteobacteria > Burkholderiales > Thiobacillaceae > JANWZL01. The sequence continues at coordinate 32,856 of CALHRD010000014.1, read as the reverse complement.
ACTTCGTCATCACCGACTGGAACATGCCCAACATGACCGGCATCGACCTGCTCAAGAACATCCGCGCCGACGCCGGACTCAAGGCCCTGCCGGTGCTCATGATCACCGCCGAGGCGAAGAAGGAGAACATCATCGAGGCGGCCCAAAGTGGAGCATCGGGCTACATCGTCAAGCCCTTCACCGCGGCCGTCCTGGAGGAGAAGTTGAACAAGATCTTCGAGAAACACGGGATGTGACAGCACGGGATAGGCATCAGGCATCGGCACAACGCCTCGATCGATGCGACGCTACCAATGCCCGATACCCATCCCTGCTCCCTGATATCTGAACTGGAGAGACTCATGAGCGGTGATTCACCGGAACTCGAAGCGTTATTCGACAGCATCGCCTATCGCGAGCATCCGCCGGCCGCGCAGGAGAAAACAGCGAGCGGTGACACCCCCGATCTGGAGGCGTTGTTCGACAGCATATCCGAGGCTGTCAGTCATGCGGCCGCCCCCAAGGATGGCGAGACCGGGATCTGCCCGGAGCATGTGTACGCCAAGCTCGGCCAGATGACCCGCAGCCTGCACAACCTCCTCAGGGAACTGGGCCTGGACAACGCCTTGCAGAAGGTGGCGAAGGAGATCCCGGACAACCGGGAGCGGCTGAACTACATCGCCGCCATGACCGCCCAGGCTGCAGAACGCACCCTCAACGCTGCCGAAAACGCGCAACCCATCCAGCAGAGCCTCGGCGAGACCGCCAGGGAACTGGCGGCGCAGTGGGACCGGCTGTTCGACAAGCAGCTGGGCGTGAACGAGTTCAAGTCGCTGGTGCAGGATACCCACAACTACCTGAGACTGGTGCCCAGCAAGACCGAAGCCACCAATGCCCAGCTGATGGAAATCATCATGGCGCAGGACTTCCAGGACCTCACCGGACAGGTCATCAAGAAGGTCCTCGAGGCTGCCCAGAACATGGAGAAGCAGCTGGTGGCCCTGCTCCTCGAGACCACGCCCGAGGTGAAGCGTCAGGCCGTACGTCCGGATCTGCTCGAGGGCCCGGTGATCAGCGCCTCCGGTCGAGAAGACGTGGTCACCAACCAGGAGCAGGTCGATGAATTGCTGGAAAGTTTGGGCTTTTGACCGTGAGGCGTCAGGCGTGAGCCGTGTGGCGGCATGGGGCGTGAACAGTCTGCGCCCCACCCCTCGTCCCTCACCCCTCACCCTCTCCGAAGGAGAGCAACATGAGTGACTTCGCCGGGATGGAAGAATTGCTGAAGGATTTCCTCATGGAGGCCGGGGAACTGCTCGGCCAGGTGGACAACAAGCTGGTGGAACTGGAGAAACGGCCGGACGACAAGGCGTTGCTGAACGACATCTTCCGCGGCTTCCACACCATCAAGGGCGGTGCCGGCTTCCTCAACGTCGACAGCATGGTCACCCTCTGCCACCGCACGGAAAACCTGTTCGACAAGCTGCGCAACGGCGAGATCGCCCTGACACCGGAACTGATGGACATCATCATGGCGGCCACGGCGACGGTGCGGGACATGTTCGACACCCTTGCCCAGAGCGTCCAGCCACACGGCGCCGATCCCGGACTGCTGGCCAATCTGGACGCCGCCCTGGCTGGGAACCTGCCCAATACGGCCGCGGCGCAACCGAGCCCTGCACCGAGTCACGACAGCGTGGCGGCGGAGGCCGCAGCGGCGCAGACCGACCGCGCGCCCGGCATCGCCGACATCAACTGGGATGCCCTGCATGCCGCGCTGACCGGGGCCACGTTCCCCGCCCCCGTGGCAGCCGAGGCCGGCAGTTCGGGCATGGCCCCGGTCACGCCGGTCCACATGACCCAGGACAGCCCGGTCCCCAGGGCCGCGGCGACCTCCGGACAGGACCTGCCCACTCCAAGCCGTGCCGGCGGCGGCAACCCCGGCCCACAGCAGAGCCTGCAGAAGGAGACCACGATCCGCGTCGACACCTCGCGGCTGGACCAGGTGCTGAACCTGTCCGGCGAGATCGGCCTGACCAAGAACCGGATCTCCAACCTGAAGAGCCAGATCATGCATGGCCGGACCGACGTGGAGACCCTCAAGGCCCTGGACCTGGCCGTCAATCAGCTGGATCTGCTGGTGTCCGACCTGCAGAACGCGGTGATGAAGACACGCATGCAGCCCATCGGCCGCCTGTTCCAGAAATACCCGCGCCTGGCCCGCGACCTGGCCCGCCAGCTGGGCAAGGACGTGGAACTGGTGCTCTCGGGCGAGGAGACGGAACTCGACAAGACCATGATCGAGGACCTCAACGACCCGCTCGTCCACCTCGTACGCAATGCCGTCGACCACGGCATCGAGTCGCCCGAGGACCGGCTGGCGGCCAACAAACCGCCCAAGGCCCTGGTCACGCTGTCCGCCAGCCAGGTCGGCGACCATGTCTTCATCGAGATCGCCGACGACGGCAAAGGCATGCGGCCCGACATCATTCGCCAGAAGGCCGTGGACAAGGGCATCATCGACGCCGAGACCGCCAATACCCTGGACGACCGGCAGGCCCTGCATCTGATCTTTCTGCCCGGCTTTTCCACCAAGGACGAGATCTCCAGCGTCTCCGGCCGTGGCGTCGGCATGGACGTGGTCAAAACCAACATCACCAAGCTGAACGGCAAGATCGAAGTCCTTTCCGTGCCCGGTCAAGGCACCACCTTCACCATTTCCCTGCCGCTGACGTTGGCCATCCTGCCAGTGCTGGTGGTGCGGCTCAACAACCAGTCCTTCGCCGTCCCCCTGTCGCTGGTGCGGGAGATCATCCCCATGAAACCCGACGAACTGCAACGGGTATCCGGCCGCGCCACCCTGGTGGTACGCGACGAGGTGTTACCGGTCAGGAGTCTGGCCAGGATGATCGGCTGGGAATCGCGCCAGCCACCCGCCTACGGGGTCCTCATGCACGCCGCGGAATCCACCTTCATCCTGGCCGTGGACGGCTTCGTCGGTCGCGACGACGTGGTGATCAAGCCGCTGGCGGACATCAAGCCCAAGGGCATCGCCGGAGCCACGCTGTCTGGCGATGGCTCCATCGTGCTGGTACTGGACATGGAAGAACTGTTGGGCAACGTCCAGGCCGACACTCCCAGCAGCCTTTTCGCCCGCGCGGCCTGACTTCGGTTGATACACGCCCATGGCCCTGAACGCCTACCTCGCCCGCCAGCCCATCGTCGATGGCCGTCACCAGCTGGTCGCCTACGAGCTGCTGTTCCGCGATGCCCCGCATGCGGCGGCTGCCCGTATCGAGGACGCCGCGGCGGCCGGTATCGACGTCATCTCCAACACGTTGTGCAACATGGGTACGGACTGGCTGCTCAAGGGCAAGCTGGCCTTCATCAACATGGACAGCCGGCTGCTGATGAGCGACTTCTCCGCCCTGCTGCCGCCGGACAAGGTGGTGCTGGAGGTGCTGGAAACGGTCGAGGTCACGCCGGAGGTCATCGATCGGCTCAAGAGCTTCAAGCAGGCCGGTTTTCGCATCGCCCTCGACGACTATGTCCACACGCCGGAACGTGCAGACCTTTTGCCCTTGGCCGATTACGTCAAGCTCGACGTGCTGGCCCACCCCGCCGACGGCATCATCACCACCGTCAAGGCTGCCCGCAAGCACGGCGTCAAGCTGCTGGCCGAGAAGGTGGAGAAACGCGAACAGTTCGAACAGTACAAGAAGCTGGGCTTCGAGTACTTCCAGGGTTACTACTTCGCCCGACCGGAGAACGTCTCCGCCAAGGTGGTCAACCCCACCCAGGCAGCGGTGATCCAGCTCATGGAAAAGGTGCGCCAGGAGGCAGACGTCAGGCAGGTCGAGGAGGGCTTCAAGCGCGATGTGGCGCTGACCTTCAAGCTGCTGCGCTATATCAACTCCGCCGCCTTCGGCCTCACCTGCGAGATCCAGTCCATTCGCCATGCGGTCAGCATCCTCGGTTACCGGCCGCTCAACAAGTGGCTCACCCTGCTCTTGGCCACCGCCAGCCCCTCGCCCATGGCCCCCGTGCTTTCGCGCACCGCCGTGACGCGCGGACGGCTGTGCGAGCTCCTGGGGGCCTATCACCTGTCGAAAAGCGAGCAGGACGACCTGTTCATCACCGGCGTCTTCTCCATGCTCGACGCCCTGCTCGAAACCCCGATGCAACAGGTGCTCGAACGGATCACCATACCTGAAAACGTAGCCGACGCCCTGCTCTCCCGCAGCGGCCTCTACGGCCCCATCCTCGCCCTGGCCGAGGCCTGCGAGAGCGGCGAGGCCGGCCGCATCGAGTCCCTGGCGGAATCCCTCTTCCTGTCCCCCGAGCAGGTAAACGAGGCCCACCTCAAGGCCCTGGCCTGGGTGGAGCAACTCGGCCTGGAGTGATATCAGCCCTTGTCCGGGGTGTTGGCGAAGCGCTGAAGAAATCGTCGCGAGCGGGCGCAGGCCAAGGCGCCCGGAGCGCTGGCGGCAAGACACGACATGTACCCGAATCCGTGTCGATCACGACCAGGCTTGTGCAGGTCGGCCTTATAGGTCGGACTCGTAGGTCGGACTCGTAGGTCGGACTTCAGTCCGGCGCTTTTGCGGCGCTTTCGGTGTCGGGCTGAAGCCCGACCTACGGCCCGACTCCCTGAGCGTCGGGCTGAAGTCCGGCCTACGAGTCCAGCCTCACAGTGTTCGCCAGCAACGACACGGAGGTCCGCTGCGCTTTCCAACTCGCTTCACACCAGGTTGAACAGCAGCAACATGCCGAAGTGGAAGACGATAAAGATCAGCACGGCATAAAAAACCGCGGTGTTCTCACTCTTTTCGTAGATTTTCTGGAAGTTCATCGCGTCGGCTCCTGACGGCGGTTGGAGGATGAGGAAACCATAAGACACCTTGACATGGCGGTCGAGTCTCCGGCTTGACCTTGATCAATGGCTGGTGCCCGCCGACAGCCGGGTCTTGTTCCAGACGTTGTACTTGCCGACCGGGCGCTTCATGGGCAGGCGCTTGACCTCCTTGAGCGTCTTCGCGTCGTAGACGATCAGCGCGCCGTCCATCTCCCACAGCGACACCAGTGCATACCTGCCGTAGCGGTCGAATTCCACGTGAGTGGCGGTCTTGCCCGGTTCCGGCCTGAGGTCGGCGACGATCTCCAGGCTGCGCTTGTCGATGACGTGCATGACGTCCCGGTGCTTGCCGAAGAACACGTCGGCCCAGGCGTAGGGCGTCGCCTCGTGGCTGCGCAGAAAGAAGCCAGGGCCGGCGGTGGGGATGATCTTGAGGGTCCGCCAAGTCTTCATGTCGATGACCTGGATGTGACCGTCCTTGAGGTTGGGCGAGGCCATGACCGGGTGGACGACACCCTGGTCATCGGTCCAGTCCCAGGTGATGCCGGAGCCCAGGTGGGGCATGCCGGGGATGTCCAGGTCGGCGATCTTGCGCCCGGCGCCCAGGTGGATGACCTGGCCCTTGGGCACGTCCCGCGAGGCGCCGATCAGGTAGTTGTAACTTTGGTCGAAGAAGAAGTCGTCCAGGATCTGGTCCACCTCGATGTGCCGCACGGGCAGGGGGCCGGGCTCCGGGATGGCCTCCTTGAACTGGTAATCGTGCACCAGGCCCTTGTAGACGGGGCGGCCGTCGTAGGGGATCTCCCACACCTCGGGGATGTCCTTGAGCGCGGCGATGAAGCTCCCGCGCGGGCGGGCGTCGTACACGGCGGAGACACGGGAGGTCTTGCCATTGGCGCCCAGCACGGGGATCACCTTGACCAGCGACAGATCCCTGCCGGACAAGGCCACCAGGGTGTGCGGCAGGTAGTTGGCCACCATCACGTACTGCCCGTCGCTGGACACGGCCAGGTTGCGGGTGTTGATGCCGGCGCGCGTCTCGGCCACCACCTTCAGGTTCCACAGGTCGTACTTGGTGATCCAGCCGTCGCGGCTGGCCCAGTAGACGTAGCGTCCGTCGGGGGTGAACTTCGGTCCGCCGTGCAGGGCGTAGCGGGTGGGGAAGCGGTGGAAGGGCTCCATGAGGTCGCCGTCCAGCACGCTGATGTGGTGATCGCCATGCTCCACCACCAGGGTGACGTTGCTCGGGTCGGCCTTGAATACGGGCTTCGCGGGCAGGTCCACGTTTTCCGCGTGGACGATGTGCGAGGCGCGGATGTCGTCGGCGTCCCACTTCACCGGGATCTTGTTGGGGGTGTAGAGCCAGGCGGCCAGGGCCTGGACCTCCTCGGGCTTGAGCACGTCCTTGAAGGGGGGCATCTGGGTGGCCGGCAAGCCCTCGGCGATGACCTTGACCGCCTCCGGCTTCTTCAGCCGGGCCAGGGATTCCGGCAGCAGGGCAGGCCCCATGCCGCCCAGCCGGTTGGGGGCGTGGCAGGCGAGGCAGTGGGTTTCGTACAACCTTTCCGGGTCGGGGGCGGCCTGGGCCAGTCCGGCGACCAGCAGGGCTCCAGAAAACAACAGGCGGCTCGTGCGTGCCGGGTCCATGTCAGCGCTCCAGCGCCAGGTCCGGAGACTGCGCCACGCCCACCTCCTCGTCGGTCAGATAGCAACCGGGGTCTTCCGCCCAGAAGTCACCCGTGGTCTGCCAGGCGCGCACGCGGGTGTTGCCGTTGCAGATGGCCAGATGGCGGCATCGGCCGCAGCGGCCGCCGACGGGACGGGGCGAGCGTTTCAGACCGGCCATGAGGGGGTCGGCGGTGTCGGCCCAGATCGCGCCGAAGGGGCGCTGGCGCACATTGCCCAAGGGGTAGTTCCACCACATGGTGTCCGGGTGCACGTCGCCCAGGTTGTCGATGTTGGCCACGTTCACACCGCTGGCGTTGCCGCCCCATTGCACGAGTTTTTGCCGGAGGTGTTCGGCCTGCTCCGGGAACCGGGCCGCCACCCAGGCGAGCAGGTAGACCCCATCGGCGTCGTTGTTGCCGGTGACGAATTCCTTCGGCCGGCCGGCCTGGATGGAGCGCCAGCAGCGCTCGAAGAGCAGGTCCATGGCCGCGCGGGTGGTGCGGAAGTGGGCGTCGTCCTTTCTGTTCTTGTTGCCCCGCCCGGCGTAGTTGAGGTGGGAGAGGTAGAACTTGTCGATGCCCTCCGCCTCCATCAGGTCGAGCAGGGCCGGGAAGTCGGCCGCGTTGTCCTGGGCCAGGGTGAAGCGGATGCCCACCTTGGCCCCGGCATCGCGGGCGAGGCGCACGCCGTTCAGGGCGGCGTCGAAGGCGCCCGCCTTGCGGCGGAAGCGGTCGTGCGTCTGCTGGAGGCCGTCCAGGCTGATGCCCACGTAGTCGAAGCCGGTGGTGGCGATGGCCGCCGCTTTCTCCTGATCGATCAGGGTGCCGTTGCTGGAAAGCCCCACGTAGAAACCCAGGGCCTTGGCGCGCCGGGCGATGGCGAAGATGTCCGGGCGCAGGAGCGGCTCGCCGCCGGAGAGGATCAACACCGGCACGCGGGCGGCCTTCAGGTCGTCCATGACGCGCAAGACCTCGTCCGTGCTGAGCTCGCCGGGAAAATCGCGGTCGGCGGAGATGGCGTAGCAGTGCTTGCAGGTGAGGTTGCAGCGCCGCACCAGGTTCCAGATCACCACCGGACCGGGCGGGTTTCTCCTTGGTCCGGCAGGGGTGGGGGTGATGAGTTCCTGCATGAACTGGGTGACTCTGAACATGGGGCGTCCTTTCGGATCGAAGTCGCGCAGCGACTCACGACTCTCTCCTCCCCCCGCAGGGGGAGGGGCCGGGGGTGAGGGAACGGGCATGGCGACATGCATGCACCGGGCTGACCGTCGCCATGTCCGTCAGGCTTCCAGCGGTTCGCGCGTGTCGCGCAGGCGCAGGCCGGTCTTCTTGAGGATGCCGCGACTGTAAAGGATGTCCGAGCCGCGGCAGGCGGCGCCGAGAAGCTCGGCGATCTGGCGCACATAGGCCTCCACCTCCGCCTCGTCGCGGCCATGCACCATGGCGAACAGGTTGTAGGGCCAGACCGGCGGCCGGCGGGGGCGACGGTAGCAGTGGCTGACGAAGGGCAACGCGCCGACCCGCTCGCCGAGACTGTCCACCGCCGTGTCCGCCACGTCCCACACGGTCATGCCGTTGGCCCGGTAACCCAGGGCGTAATGGTTGGGCACCGCGCCGATGCGGCGGATCACGCCGCGTTCCAACATGCGCGCCATGCGCGCCATGACCTCCTCGGCGCCGATCCCGAGCTGCTCGGCGACGGCGTGATAGGGCCGTGCGGTGAGGGGCAGACCGGACTGGGTGGCCAGGACGATGCGCCGGTCCACCTCGTCCAGGTGCTCCGTCGGTGGGGCCGGCTCGGCCAGCGTTGGCGATTCTTGCGGCAGGCTGCGCATGGCGGGTGCGTCGATCGCGGCCTCAGCATTCCACGATGTCTGCCCGCGTCGAATCGATGAAGGCCAGGACGTCGCCCCGCTCCCGATCCGGCACGTTGAACTTGTCCAGGGTGGCGTTGAGGTGGCCCATGAACACGTCCCAGTCGCCGGCGCTGATGCGCATGCCCTGGTGCGAAAGCTTGTTGTCCCGGCCGGTGTAGTACATCGGGCCGCCGGCGGCGTTGCACAGGTAGTCCACCAGCAGCTGGTACTCGCGCTTGATGCCGTCCTCGCCGCGGTATTGCCAGAAACGCCCCAGTTGGGCATCGGCGCGCAGGCGGGTGATCAGGTCGGCGCACACGGCGGCGATGGCGTCGTAGCCGCCGAGACGCTGGTAGAGGGTGGCTTCGGACATGATGCGGTCTCCTTCTCGGTGGACGGTGGAACAGGGCTCAGGCGGTCAGCCTGAGCTCGACGTAGTATTCCCGCTCCTTGGGAAAGCGGTAGACGGGCAGCCCGGCGGCCGCCTCGATGCGGCGGAAGGCCGCCTCGACGGCCTCCGGGCTGTCGGCGGCGGCCACGAACCACATGTTCAGGTGATGCTCGCGCCGGTAGTTGTGGGCGATCTCGGGCTGGGCGTTGACGGTGGCGGCGACCTGCTCGTAATCGTCCTCGGCCACCGCCATCGCCGCCAGCACGTTGACGCCGCCCATGCGATCGGCGTTGTAGAGGGGGCCGAAACGGGTCAGCACGCGCTCGGCCAGCAGGCGGCGCAGCCGCTCGAGCAGGCGACCCTCGGGCAGATCGAGCGACTCGGCATAGACGCGGAAGGGCTGTTCGGCGATCGGCAAGCCCCCCTGCAGGGCGTTGATGATGCGCCGGTCGGTCTCGTCCAGGATCGCGGGGGTGGACGGCTCGTACGGGCCGTGGGGCATCACGCGGCCCTCGCCAGGCTGCCGTAGCGGGCGCCGCACTGCTTGAAGCGGCGGCGGGAAAAGAGCGGCCGGCATTCCAGCGCCGCCAGGCCCAAGTCCCGGCCGAGACGCTCGCGCAGCGCCGCGACCCGCGCCAAGACCGCGTCCCGGTCGCGTCCGTGCAGCATGGAAAAGAGGTTGTAGGGCCAGTCCGGCGGTCGGCGCGGACGTTGATAACAAAGCGTCACGCCGGCCTCGGCCGCCAGCCTGCGGCCCGCCTCCGCCACCCGGTCGTCCGGGATGTCCCACACCACCATGGCGTTGGCGGCATAGCCCAGCTCGCGATGGCGCACCACCACACCCAGACGGCGGATCACCGACAGCGCCAGCAGCCGCTCCAGCCGGGCCAGGCAGGCCGCCTCGCCCATGCCGCAACGGGCCGCCAGGCGGGCGTAGGGATGAGGCGTCAGGGCCAAGCCGTCCTCCAGGGCCGCCGCCAGGGCATAGTCGGCGGATTCCAGTTGCGCGCGCAGGGCGGCGGTGTCCACGGGGCCGCCGGCGGCATGCTGATGGGGGCGGTTCGCGGCGACCCCATCCCCGGAGGCGGAGGGGCGCAGGGCGAACCCCAGGTCGATGTGGTAATCGGCCAGCATGGGCAGGTCCAGGGGCTTCAGACCGCTGCGGCGGTGGATCTCCGCCAGCACCGCCGCCACCCGCTCCCGCGACGGGGCGGTCACCACGAACCAAAGGTTGTAGGCGTGCTCCCGCTCGTAGTTGTGGTTCACCTCCGGGAAGGCGTCGATGAGGCCGGCCACCTCCTCCAGGCGTTCGGGTGGACAAGCCACCGCCGCCAGGGTGCTCCAACCCAGCACGTGGGGGCGGAACACGGCGCCCACCCGGGACACGCGGCCCTGTTCCCGCAAGGCGGCCAGGCGCGCCAGCACCGTCGCCTCGTCACTGCCGAGGCGGGCGGCCAGTTCGGCATAGGGGCGGGACACCAGGGGGAAGCCACGCTGCCAGTCGTTGAGCAGACGGAATTCGAGATCGGTGAGGGGCGTGTTCATAGTCCGAACCGGTGGGCGCGCGCGGTGAAGAAGATGCCGCTGGGGGCTTCGGCGGGCAGCTCCCTGAGCTTCCTGAAGCTGGCCGTGTCGTAGACCTCAAGGCGATTGGCATCGCGCACCGAAAGCCACACGTGCTCGCCGCGCGGGGTGAACTCCATGTGCAGCACGGGGCCGACCCGAGCAGTGAGCAGGGGCCCCTCTGGGGATGCGACCGGCCGCGAGTGGTCGCCGACCGCCGCAGTGGGTGGCCCCCCCGTCGCTACGGGGTCGCACCTTGCTCCGCAAGGCACTGCTCCGCCCTCCGCGGCGGTCCTGCCCGGCTTCATTTCGTGGACGATCTTTCGTGTCGGCACGTCGATCACCTGCACCGTGTCGTAGTGGGGGAAGGCGAAATTGACCCACAGGCGGCGGCCGTCCGGCTGGGCCATGACGAACACCGGCTGGCCGGCCACCGGGATCACCCCCACCTGGGTCCAGGTGGCCACGTCCACGATCACCACCTCGTGCCGGCCCACGCCGGGGATGAAGGCCAGGTTGCCGACCATGGCCCAGGTCTCCAGGTGGGGCATCTTGTACACGGGCAGCTTCTCCTCGCCACGACCGTAATCCGGCAGAACGCGTCTGACGCCGGCCTCCGGGTGCCACATGTCCAGCACGGCCAGCCCGTTCTCGCCGTACAGGCCGGCCACGTACCAGCGGCCGTCCGGGGAGATGAGGGCGTCGTAGGGCTGGCTGCCGATGCCCGTGAACTTGGTGATCTTGGGGTTTTTCGCGTCCTCGGACAGATCCGCCACCCAGATCTCGCCCTTGTCCCACAGGCTGAAGGCGAAGCGGTTGCCGGGCGCATCCTCCAGGCCGACGACCTTGGAGTCGGTGGGGATGTCGGCCACCATCTCCAGGGTCTCGGCGTCGAAGATCTTCACCCCGCCCGGCGTGTAGTTGGCGGCGGCCACCCAACGGCCGTCCTGGGAGATGGCGCCGCCGATGGAATTGCCGGACTGGATCACCCGCTTCACCAGCGTGCCGGTGAGCAGGTCCACCTTGGTGAGCCCGCCATCGCGGCCGAACACGTAGGCATAGCGGGCATCGCGGGAGAAGACCGCGGAGGCGTGGGACAAGTCGCCCAGGCCCTCGATGCGGCCCAGGCTGGAGAGCTTGCTGGTGTCCAGCCGGAGCAGGCTGCCACGCGCCCGCTCGACGGCGATGCCCAGGTCCCCGGTGCCGCGCAGCGGGCCCGTGCCGATGGGATCAGCGGCCTGGGCGCTGACCAGGCAGACGGCCAACAGCAGACCATGGAGTACGTGTCTCATTCCGGAAAGCCCTCCTGCAGGCGTTCGGCAATCCAGCTTGCCTCATCCGGGCGAATGAATGGCGCCCAACCCGGCATGGCCGTGCCCGGCAGGCCTTGCAGGATCACCGCCTGCAGATAAGCCAGCGAACGGGCGCGCATGTGTTCGGCGGTGAGGGGCCCACCCAGGCCCCCAGTCAGACGCAGACCGTGGCAGAAGCCGCATTCCAGGCGAACCAGGCGCACGAGTTCCTGCTGCCGCTGGGGCGCAGGCGGCGGGTCACCAGCCTGGAGAACCAGCGGTGTCATCAGAATCACGAGGCGTGCAGTCTGGCCGATCATCTAGGTTACCCGGTGGGGTTTTGCCGGCACCCGCCGGGCAGGTGTCGGGAAAACCCGGCCGCCCGACGGGGCGGCCGTGACACGGTCAATAGATGTCGTTCACCGTGTTGTAGACGTTGAACTTGCCGGTTGGCGTGATCAGGCGGGGGTCTTTGATCACCGCCTTGAGCTTGCGGGTCTTGTCGTCCATGACGACGATGGCCGATTCGCCGGTCTTGGGCCCCCAGACCGAGAACCAGACCTCGTCACCCGCCTTGTTATATTCGGGGTGGGTGACGCGGGCCTTGCCGATGCCCGCCAGTTTGGCGATGTTGATCACCTGGGCGGGTTTGTCGAGGTTCTTGAGATCGAACACCGACACCGACTGCTGTGCCTCGTCATCCGGCGAAAGCGCGGCATCCACCCATAGGTTGCTCGACTTGGGATGCGTCTTGATGAACAGCGAACCGTTGCCGTGGTTCTTGAGGCTGCGCACCACCTTCCAGGCATGCTGTTTGTGCTTCGCCGGGTCGGTGCCGATGACGGCGATGGTGTCGTCGCCCAGGTGGCCGGTGGCCCAGACCGGACCGTACTTGGTATCCACCCAGTTGGCGCCGCGGCCCGGGTGGGGCTTGGTGCCGACCTTCACGTTGGCGGCCAGCTTGCCTTCCTTGGTGTCCACCACCGACACGGTGTCGCGCATGTTGGCCGCCACCAGGAAGTAGCGCTTTGAGGCATCCCAGCCGCCGTCGTGCAGGAACCGCTCGGCCTCGATCTCGGTGGTCTTCAGGTTTTTCAGGTCGGCATAGTTGACCAGCAGGATCTTGCCGGTCTCCTTCACGTTGACCACGAATTCCGGCTTGATGTGCGAGGAGACGATGGAGGCCACGCGCGGCTCGGGATGGTACTCACCCTCGTCATAGGTGTAGCCGCGGGTGGACATCACCTTCTTCGGCTCCAGGGTGAAACCGTCCATCAGCACATAGGCGGGCGGCCAGTAGGTACCGGCGATGGCGATCTTGTCGTCATAGCCCTTGTACTTGGAGGTGTCGATGGAGCGCGCATCCGAACCGGTGCGGATGGTGGCCACGGTCTGGGGCGTTTCCATCCACAGGTCGATTAGGTTGATCAGCCCGTCCCGACCGGTGGTGTACAGATAACGTCCCGATTTCGACAGACGCGAGATGTGCACTGCGAAGCCGGTCTTCAGGATGGTGACGATCTTCTTGCTGTCGCCGTCGATCAATGCCACTTCACCCGTGTCACGCAGGGTGACCGAGAACAGGTTGTCCAGGTTGAGATTGTTCATCTTCTTCTTGGGCCGCTTCTCGGGCGGCACCAGCAGCTTCCAGGAGGCGCGAATCTCCTTCATGCCCCATTCCGGCGGGGTGGGCGCCGGGTGCTGGATGTAGCGGGCCATGATGTCGATCTCCCGGTCGGTCATCTCGTTGGAGGTGCCGAAGCCGGGCATGCCGCCCGGCGTGCCGTAGTTCATGAACACTTTTAGGCTTTCCGTGCCCAGGGTCTGCATGACCTCCGGCAACAAGGGCTTGCCGGTCGCGCCCTTGCGCAGCACGCCGTGGCAGCCGGCGCAGCGGTCGAAGTAGATCTGCCGGCCGGCGTCGAACTCGGCCTTGCTCATGGGCGGGGCCTTGGGATCGGTGGACTGGTACATCTCCACACCCGCCAACCCCGAACCGCCGCCGGCGATATAGGCCGCGCCCGGCGTGGGTTTGTGTTCCTCCGCTGCCCAGACCTGCGAGATCGCCAGCGGCACCGCCGCAAGCAGCAATCCTTTCCTCAACTTGTGCATCGATGTTTCCTCCATGAAATGCCATCTCGGCGGTGAAAAGACCTGACTCGCATGTGGGGCAAAGATGCGCCCGTCGTTTCAGAGGCGGCCTTGATGAAAGTCAACCGACATGCGGCGCGGTTGATCAATGTCAAGCGCGGTGCTTGGGTACTGCGCCTAACATCCGCTCCACCCTGACAACCAAGGAGATGGCCATGATCGAGCCCGTGGAACTCGCCAACTTCTTTACCGTGTTCTTCAGCGCAGCATCGGTGATCCTGTTCGGCGCCGGCTATGCCCTGCTGTTCGCCTGGTCGCGCGTGAGCGCCCGGCCGCGGCTGATGCCCCTGGCCTATGCCGCCTACCTCGGCCTCGCTGCCTCGGTGATCACCCTGGGGCTGGCCGCGAACCTGTTCAATAGCGGCTTCTGGACCTTCATCGTCCTGCTCATGCTGGTTGGCTATCTGCTGGCCCCACATGCCGTCTGGCACCTGTGTGTCGGCACCCACACCGACGCCCCTGCAGCCGAATCCGTAAAGCTCACTCAACCCCGCTAGCCAAGGAGGCATGACCATGTCACAGACCCAGACCCTCTGGTGGGCATCCGAATCTTTCTGGAAGAAGATGGCCATCTGGATCACCGCGGCCTCCGCCGTGGTGCTGATCTTTCTGACCTTCGACACGGTGGCCAAGATCACCGCGGGCGGCAAAAGGGTGCCGGCCTATTCGGTGATCAACCATCGCATCGATTACGTCTTCGACGAAAAGCGCAATCACCAGGTGCCGGTGATCGGTCCAGTGGAACCGCTGTTCGGCAAGGTGCTCAGCGAAGCGGAGGCCAAGGACCTGGTGAGCAAGGGCAAGCTCACCACCCAGGCCAAGAACTGCATGAACTGCCACACCCTGCTCGGCAACGGCGCCTATTTCGCGCCCGACCTGACCAAGTCCTGGCTCGACCCCGCGTGGGGATCGAAGGAGGTGCGCGAACAGTTGATGGTGGACTTCCTCATGGACCCGAGCGACAAGCTGCACAACGCATTGGGGCGTCGCATGCCCAAGCTGGGCATCACCGAGGAGGAGGCCCGTGCCACGGTGGCCTTCCTCAAGTGGATGAGCGCGATCGACACCAACGGCTTCCCCGCCAACTTCAAGCCCATCGACCAGGCCGACGCGGCACCCGAAACCGCCCCGCCCCCGGTCGAGTCCGCCCCGGTTCCCGCCCTTTAAGGAGAGAAGACATGGCTGCACTAGGCATCCTCGACAGTGCCAACCTCAATGGTGGCCAGAAACTGGCGGTGAAATACTTCACCGTCGCCATCGCCCTGTTCGCCGCCCAGGTGCTGTTCGGCCTGCTTGCCGGACTGCAATACCTCTATCCGGACTTCCTTTACGGCGTGCTGGATTTCTCCGTCAACCGCATGCTGCACATCAACGCCATGGTGGTATGGCTGCTGTTCGGCTTCATCGGCGCCGTCTACTGGCTGCTGGAGGACGAGTCTGGCGTGCCGGTGGTAGGCCTCGCCCTGGGTAATCTCATCTTCTGGGTGTTCACCCTGGCGGTGGTGGCCGTGGTGCTGGTCTACCTGCTGGTCCAGGTGGGTCCGGGAGAACTCAAGTCGATCTGGCTCATCAACGAGGGGCGCGAGTACATCGAGGCCCCGCGCTGGGCGGACATCGGCATCGTCGTGTGCGTGCTGGTGTTCTTCTACAACGTCGCCGCCACCTTCATGAAGGGCCGCTTCACCGGCATAGGCGGCGTGCTGGTACTGGACCTGGTGGCCCTGGCCGGTCTCTACACCGCGGGCATGTGGTACACCCCCAACATCTCCATGGATCAGCACTGGTGGTGGTGGGTGATCCACCTGTGGGTGGAGGCGACCTGGGAAGTGCTGGTGGGCTGCCTGCTGGCCTACGGTCTGATCAAGACCATGGGCGTGCGCCGTAAGATCGTGGAAACCTGGCTGTACATCGAGGTCGCGCTGCTGTTCGGCTCCGGCATCCTGGGTCTCGGCCACCACTACTTCTGGATCGGCACGCCGGAGTACTGGCTCGCCATCGGCGGCTTCTTCTCCGCCCTGGAGCCCATTCCCCTGGTGGCCATGGTGGTGCACGCGGTGTTCGACGCCGGTCATCACAAGCTGAAAAGCACCAACAACCCGGCACTGGCCTGGATGATCGCGCAGGCCTTCGGCAACTTCTTCGGCGCCGGCGTGTGGGGCTTCATGCACACCCTGCCGCAGATCAACCTGTACACCCACGGCACGCAGTGGACCGCCTCCCACGGACACCTGGCCTTCTTCGGCGCCTACGCCACCATCGTCATCGCCTTCGTCTACCTCGCCGTGCAGAAGTGGCGCGGCAACGTATGGATGAGCGGCGAACTGGTCGGGGGCTGGAAGTGGAAATGGGCGCTGTTCCTGCTGCACGTCGGCATGCTCGGCATGACCATGGCCCTGCTCGTGGCCGGTTACGAGCAGTCGCAGATCGAGCGGGCGATCGAGGGCTCCGGCTGGATGGGCTACTTCGCCGGCCAGGCGCACCCCTGGTTCCAGCAAGGCATGGTCTGGCGCATGATCTCGGGTTGGACATTCGCCGCCGGCTTCGTCCTGCTGGCCTGGGACCTGATGACCATAGGCAAGCGGGAGTCCCGCCCGGCGCGCAGCGTCGAGATGCGGGAGGCCCCCGCCATGGCCTGAACCGGTCGAAGCATACTCCGCGCACTCGTCCCGTGCCCACCCTCCACCGCCTGCCAGTCAGGCGGTTTTTTTCGTCCTGAAGAGGACATCCTGAATCCGTGGTCCTCACACGGCATGGTCCGTAGGTCGGGCTTCAGCCCGACACCCAAAGCGTCGCAAAAGCGTCGGACTGAAGTCCGACCTACAAGGCGACCGGCAGCATCGACACGGATTCAGGGGCATCGGGATAGGGGCGGTCAGGACACCTGACCGAACCCCTCGCACACCACCCGGCGTGCGCGTCCGCACCGGGCGGTACAACCCTTTGCCTGAACGTCGCCATCGGCTTGTCGGCCACCCGGCGCTTGACCCCATCCTTGGCAAACCAGAAGCCGTAGCCCAGAAGCTTTCGCTCCTTACCGGCAGCTACCACGGCCTGTGCTGACTTTTCGCTCCGTGTCTGCTCCGGTTCTCTTTCATCGGCTCGCAGCTTCGCTCCACGCTTCCGCCCCACAATCAGTCGCCCTCATGCAGTTGCGCTTCGCTTCGTTCGCCGTGATCAACTTACGGGGGGACTCGCACCTCCAGGCGTGCGCCCGTGCCGGGCACACATGAAAAAAGGCGTCCTCACGGACGCCTTTGTTGCTTGCAGGGAGCGTCGGATTATTTCTGGGCGGGCGCGGCCGGTTGCTGACCGGGAACCTGCCAGATCTGGGACCAGGACGCCGGATCGAAGGGGTTGAAGATGTAAGGCTGGGCCGTACCCTTTTGCTGGCCGGCCTGCGGTGCGGGCTGCGCGCCGGGCACCGTGAACATCTGCGACCAGGCTGCCGGATCGAACGGGTTGAACACCTGCGGCTGGCCGCTCGGCGCGGCGGGCACCGAGTAGGACGGCAGCGCCGTGGTGCCTGGGGTCAGGAAGCCCTTCCACAGGTCGCCGTAGGAGGCCGGGTTCATCATGGCGCCCAGCCAGCCCATGTACACATTGGGGTTCATGGGCGTGACCATGGCCTGCATCATGCGCGGGTCCAGGGGGGACATCATCCACTTCATGTACATGGCCGGGTTGATGCCCTGCATCATCAGGCTCAGGAGCTTCGGATCCATGGGTGCCATGGCCCAGCGCATCATCTTGCCCGGGTCGGTGAGCTGGGTGAGCAGCGCGGTGTAGAAATTGGGGTCCATGGACGCCGTCAGCCAGCGCATGTAGACGTTGGGGTCGGTCATGAGGGGCATCCAGGCACTGAAGGCGGCCGGATTCATCATGGTGTTCATCATGTAGCCCCACATGGCGGGATCCAGCGACTGCATGCCCAGACCCGTGTAGAAACTCGGTTCCAGGGCGGCGCTGAACCAGGGCACGAAGGCCTTGGGATCCTTCAGCATCATGGGGTTGCGCGTGAAGTCCCACATGGTGGCGGCCCATTGCTCGGGGGTCTGGGGCATCTGGGCGGCAGGGGCGGACGGCTGGCCAGCCGGCGCCTGCTGGGCGGTTGCGGTCAGCGGCGCAGCGACGGCCACGGACAAGGCGATGGAGAGGGTCAAGGTCTTGAGTTTCATGTGCGTCTCCGTAAGATGTGATTGCGGTTGAGGGTAGTCAAAGTATACCAAAGCATTCGGATATAGAACATTTGTACCGTAGAATCCGGGGTCGACGAAAATTCGACACTGTTGCCGACATCAGACGTCATGGTCTGATTGACCGGGATCACCTCATGCCTCGTATTCCCGCTGCTCCCAGAGCGTCGGGACGTAGCCCTGGATCACCCGCACGTAATTGGCCCGTTCCAACGCCGTGGGGTCGGGCAGGTTCTTCTGGCTCATGCTGCCCTTGAGTTGACGCACCGAAGCGTATTCCTTCTCCTCCAGCCACTGGCGCATGTGTTCGAGGATCTCGCTCAGGCGGGCGGGACCATGCTGCAGCAGGGTCGAGGCCAGGTGGACCACGTCGGCGCCAGCCAGCAGCATCTTGAGCGCCTCCTGATGGCTATGCACCCCGCCCGTGGCGGCCAGGGTCAGGTCCACCCGCCCGTGCAGGATGGCCAGCCAGCGGATGCGCAACAGGGCCTCGTCGGGATAGGACAGGTGCAACTGATGCGAGATACGCAGATGTTCCAGGTCGATGTCCGGCTGATAGAAACGGTTGAACAGGGCCACGCCGTTGGCTCCGGCCACCTCCAAGTCCCTGATGAAATGTGGCAGCGACGAGAAGTAGGGCGAGAGCTTCATGACGATGGGGATCTCGACCTGGGCGCGCAGCTCAGCCAACAGGCTGACATAGCGCGCCTCGACCGACTGCCCGCTCACCAGGGGATCGGCCGCGACGTGATAGACGTTGAGTTCCAGGGCGTCCGCCCCGGCCCGTTGCAGTTCCCGGCCCAGCTCCACCCAGCCGGACAGGGAGGTGCCGTTGAGACTGGCCACCACCGGGATCTCAAGCCGCCGCTTCAGATGCGTGAGCTGCTCCAGATAGGCATCGAGCCCGCTGCAGTAGTGGGCAGGCTCGGGCAGGAAGGACGCCGCCTCGCCGTGGCCCAGTTCGCCGTGCAACAGGAAGCGCATGGCCTGATCGTCCTCGGCCTGCAATTCTTCCTCGAACAACGAATACATCACCACCGCCGCGGCGCCGGCGTCCTCCAGCCTGAGCACGCCGTCCAGATCGCGCGTCAGGGGCGAGGCGGAGGGGACCAGGGGGTTCTTGAGCTGCAGGCCCACGTAGTCTGTCGTCAGGTCGGGCATCTCAGTCTCCTTGCGGTGGCCGCGCGCCATCCGCCGCGGTCACAGCGGTGCGCCGGTCCTGACCGGGGTTCGGGGCGGGGCAACGGGCCAGGGTCTCATAGGCCGCATAGCGCCGCCGGACCTCAGCCTGGGCGGCATCGAGGAGGGCCGCGGCGGCCTCGGGGTGACTACGCCAGAGCATGGCGAAACGCGTCTCGCTGTCCATGAAGTCCTTGAGCGGTCTGCCGGGCGGGGCGGAATCCAGGCGGAAGGGGTTGCCTGCCGCCTCCGTGCGGGGGTCATAGCGGAACAGCGGCCAGTGGCCGGTCCGCACGGCCAGGTCCTGCTGGCGCAGATTGTGCGCCAGATCTACGCCATGCGCGATGCACGGGCTGTAGGCGATGATCAGCGCGGGGCCGGCATAGCTCTCCGCCTCGTGGAACACACGCAGGGTGTGCACGTCCTTGGCCCCGTAGGCAACGCTGGCGACATAGACATGGCCATAGTCCATGGCCAGTCGCCCCAGGTCCTTCTTGGCGGTGGGCTTGCCGCCGGCGGAGAACTTGGCCACCGCGCCGAGGGGGGTGGCCTTGGAGGTCTGGCCGCCGGTGTTGGAATAGACCTCGGTGTCCAGCACCAGGATGTTGACGTCGTGAGGCAGGGCCAGCACGTGGTCGAGACCACCATAGCCGATGTCATAGGCCCAGCCGTCGCCGCCGATGATCCACACCGAGCGCCGGATCAGCCATTCGGCCACGCCGGCGAGCTCGGCGGCGCGCGGATGCCTGCTCGTGCGCAGCCGATCCAGCAGGAGGGCGACCCGCTGGCGCTGGGCGCGGATCGCCACCTCGTCGCGCTGTTCGGCCTCGAGCAGGGCCTCGGCCAGATCGCTGCCGATCTCGCCTGCGAGTGCCCGCACCAGTTTCCGGGCGTGGTCCATGAGGAAGTCCGCCGCCAGGCGCAGCCCCAGGCCGAACTCGGCGTTGTCCTCGAACAGGGAGTTGCTCCACGCCGGCCCCCGCCCCTCGGCATTGGTGGTGTAAGGCGTGGTGGGCAAGTTGCCGCCGTAGATGGAGGAACAGCCGGTGGCGTTGGCGATGAGCATACGGTCGCCGAAGAGCTGGGTGGCGAGCCGGATGTAGGGGGTCTCGCCGCAGCCGACGCAGGCGCCGGAATACTCGAACAGGGGGTCGAGCAGCATGGCGCCCGGGATGGTGCCGTGTTTGATCGCCTGCCGGTTGTATTCGGGCAGGCCGAGGAAGAAGGCGAAGTTCTCGCTTTCCTGACGCCGCAGGGGGGTCTGCGGCGCCATGTTGAGCGCGCGGTGCGAGACGTTGGACTTGTCGTGGATGGGACAGGCCTCCACACAGTTGCCACAGCCGGTGCAGTCCTCCGGCGCCACCTGATAGCTGATGTGCAGACCGGGCGGGTAGTCCTTGCTGCGCACCGGCA
Organism: uncultured Burkholderiales bacterium; assembly: GCA_938038385.1. Classification (GTDB taxonomy): domain Bacteria; phylum Pseudomonadota; class Gammaproteobacteria; order Burkholderiales; family Thiobacillaceae; genus JANWZL01. Next base: position 12,320 of record CALHRD010000014.1, on the reverse strand, counting down.
CGTGTTTGAAGGCGGGCGGCGCGTCCTTCGCCGCATCGGCGTCGAAGATGCGCGCACGGATGGCGCTGTGCGGGCAGACGAACACACACTTGCCGCACTGGGTGCACAGGGCCTCGTCCCACACCGGGATCTCCAGGGCCAGGTTGCGCTTTTCGTATTTTGCGGTGCCGGTGGGGAAGCTGCCGTCTGCCGGCAGGAGCGAGACCGGCAGGCGGTCGCCCAGACCGCGGTAGATGGGCAGGGTGACGCGGCGCACAAACTCGGGCAGTCCGGCCTCCGCGCAGGCAGGGGCCGTATCCGGCTCAACACCGCTGACCGCTGCGCCGAGCGGGATCTCGACGCGGCGCAGGTTCTCCAGTGTCATGTCGATGGCCCGGTAGTTGAGCTCCGCCAGCCGCCGGCTCTTTTTGCCGTAGGTCTTGTCCACCGCCTGCTTGATGGCGGCAATGGCCTGCTCGCGCGGCAGGATGCCGGAGATGGCGAAGAAACAGGTCTGCATGATGGTGTTGATGCGCCGGCCCATGCCGGCCGCCTCCGCCACGCGGTAGGCATCGATGACGTAGAGGCTGAGGCGCTTGTCGAGGATCGTCCCCCGGACGGTGGGTGGCAGCTGCGCCCAGAGCGCATCGGCCGGCGCCGGATGGTTGAGCAGGAAGACCGCCTCCGGCGCGGCGTACTGCAGCATGTCGTAGCGCTCCAGGAACACCGGCTGATGACAGGCCACGAAGCGGGCCTCGCCCGCGTCGACGAGATAGGCCGAACGGATGGGGCGCGGGCCGAAGCGCAGATGCGAGACGGTGACCGCCCCGGACTTCTTCGAGTCGTAGACGAAATAGCCCTGGGCATACAGGTCGGTGGCCTCGCCGATGATCTTGATCGAGTTCTTGTTCGCCGAGACGGTACCGTCCGAGCCCAGGCCCCAGAACACCGCCGCCTGGCAGGCGCGCGCCGCCGCGGTGCGGAACGCCTCGTCCCAGGGCAGCGACAGGCCGGTGACGTCGTCGTGGATACCGACGGTGAATTCGTGCCGCGGGGCCGGGTCCTGCAGGGCATCGAACACGGCCTTGACCATGCCCGGCGTGAACGCCTTGGAGGCGAGCCCGTAGCGGCCGCCGCTCACCCGCGGCATCGCCCGCAGGCCTTCGGCGGCGGCGCGCGCCAGGGCCGCGAGCACGTCCTTGTACAGGGGCTCGCCCGCCGCCCCCGGCTCCTTGCAGCGGTCGAGCACCGCCACCGCCCGCACCGTCTCCGGCAAGGCGCGCACCAGGGCGGCGCCATCGAAAGGGCGGTAGAGGCGCGCCTTGATGAGACCCACACGCTCACCCGCGGCGACGAGGTCTTCCACCGTCTCCTGCGCCGTCTCGGCGCCGGAGCCCATCAGCACCACCACCCGCTCGGCCTCGGGGTGACCGACGTAGTCGAACAGCCGATACGCCCGGCCGGTGAGGCTCGCGAAGCGGTCCATCGCCGACTGCACCACGCCGGGAAAGGCGTCGTACCACGGGTTGGCGCGCTCGCGGGCCTGGAAGAAGACGTCCGGGTTTTGCGAGGTGCCGCGGATGACCGGGTGTTCGGGCGACAGGGCGCGGGCGCGGTGGTCGGCGATCCATGCGGGGTCGATCATCGCCCATACGGTGGCCTCGTCCAGGGCCACGATCTTGGCCACCTCGTGCGAGGTGCGGAAGCCGTCGAAGAAGTGCAGCACCGGCACGCGGCCACTGAACGTGGCGGCTTGGGCGATGAGGGCGAAGTCCTGCGCCTCCTGCACCGAAGCGGCGGCGAGCAGGGCGAAGCCGGTGGCGCGGCAGGCCATGACGTCGCTGTGGTCGCCGAAGATGGACAAGGCGTGGGTGGCCAGCGTGCGGGCCGCCACGTGCAACACGAAAGGGGTCAGCTCGCCGGCGATCTTGTACATATTGGGGATCATCAGCAGCAGGCCCTGACTGGCGGTGAAGCTGGTGGCGAGCGCCCCGCCGGTGAGCGCCCCGTGCAGGGCGCCGGCGGCGCCCGCCTCACTCTGCATCTCGATGATGCGCGGCACCGCGCCCCACAGGTTGGTGCGTCCCTGGGCGGCCCATTCGTCGGCCAGCTCGCCCATGGGCGAGGCCGGCGTGATGGGATAGATGGCGATGACCTCGTTGGTCAGGAAGGCGACGCGCGCCGCCGCCTCGTTGCCATCGATGGTGAGATGCTGCGTCATGTTGCCCCCTATGCGGACGTCACACTCCGGATTGTAGACGCGCGCTGCCGATCTGCCGCCGACCGCGGCCCAGCCGTTCAGGCATCGCCCGTCGGCGCGACTTTCCGGCCCGGCGGGAGACGGCGACGGTCGACGAACAACTGGCTGCCGGCCTGGCGTTTGGCAACGCGCTTGGCCGCCGTGGCCGCCTGCGTCACCTCCTGGAAGTGTTGAAAGACCAGCGGCTCGATCTGCACCGCACCGATGGACATTGTCACCAGCTCGTGGTGCTGGAGATTGCCGCGCCTGTCCTCGCTGACATAGCCGCCGGCGCCACGGTGTGCCTCGGTGAAGTGGGCCAGGCGCTCGGTGTCGAAGCGTTCCAGCATCGACTGACAGCGCAACTCCCAGTCCGGGCTCTGGAACAGGACGATGAAATCGTCGCCCCCAAGGTGGCCGACGAAATCGAGCTGGGGATCGCAGTATTCGGTCAGCAACCGGGCGGTGAGACGGATGATCTCGTCGCCCTGGCGGAAGCCGTAGACGTCGTTGTAGGGCTTGAACTGGTCGAGGTCCGCGTAGGCGATCACAAAGGGTACGCGTGCGGTCAGCAGACGCTCGGCGTGTTCCTGGATGGGGACGTTGCCCGGCAGACCGGTGAGCGGATTGGCATAACGGGCGGCAATGATCTGCAGTTCGGTCATCTCCCGCATCAGGTCGAAACCCGAGCCCAGCCCGAGATAGCGCCCGGCATCGGTGATGACGAAGCCGCCCGTGAAGGCCTGCTTGCCCTTGCGCACCACCAGTTCGGACAACTCCTGGATCAGCGTCGTTTTGTCCACCACCACCGGCTCCGGGTCCATCAGGGTTCTGCACGGCTGACGGCCGAACAGCTCGCGACTGTAGAGGCGTATGAAGCGGTTGAGCATGGCCGGACGGTCGATGATACCGATGGGGACACCGTCGTCGACCACCGCGATGGCATGCAGGTCCGGATGCTTGAGCATCAGCTCCAGCACCGTCTCGCTGGGGGTGGAGGGAGCGACGCTGGGCGCGGCGATGAGCAGTTTCTCCGCCCGCACCTGGCCCGGCATGCGCCGGGTCGTGCCCGGCATGACGGCGATGCTGCAGTCTTCCAGACAGCGTAGCGCATCGGCGCTGGGCACCCGCGCGGGCAGGGCAGCGGGCCGACCGATCAGGTAGCCCTGGCCATAGCGGATGCCGAGCTCGCGCACCAGCCTGAGTTCCGAGGCCTGCTCCAGGCCTTCGGCGATGACCTGGGCAGCGGCGTTTTCGGCCAGCTGTTGGATGGAGCGGACGAAATGCACCTTGTGCGGGTCCTGATGAATGCCGGCGACGAAGTGCTTGTCGAGCTTGACATAGCTCGGTTTGATCTCCGACCACAGCCGCAGGCTGGAGGAGCCCTCGCCCAGGTCGTCCAGGGCGATGCCAAGGCCGATGCCGCGCAGGCGCTGGACTGTCTCGCGCAAAGAGGCGTATTCGAAGCCGGGCATGCTCTCGGTGAGCTCCAGGACCACCTGGCCGGGGTCCATGTCATGCCAACGCAGCCAGTCGAGCATGGCCTCGGCGGAAAGATCGCCATGCAGCAGGCTGCCGGGCGAGACATTGACGAACAACTGGCCAGTGAGCCGCAGTTCCACGGCCATGGCGAGTATGGCCTGGATGCAGGCCGCGTCCAGCTCCGGTAACCGGTCCAGCAGGGTGGCTGCCCTGAACAGGGCGTCCGGGGCATGGAGCGGGCTGTCGGAAGGTCCGCGGATCAGGGCCTCGTAACCGAAGATGCGGCCATGGACCAGGTCCAGGATGGGCTGGAACAGGACGTGTAACGCACGCCGGGTGATGACGGCTTCCAATTGGGGACGCAGGGCGTCGGGATGCATGGGCTGAGCCTCGATGTCGACCCCCGAGAGCGTATTACAAGCCAATGACGAAGGCATGAAAGCCCTCACGGCCGTGCGTTGCCCGGGTCCGGCCCCGAAGCCAGCCGGTGGGCTCGGCGCGTGGTCTCCGGCAGCCGGTAGCGGCGGGTACACGCCAGGACGAGGCGGATGGCGGTCTCCAGCGAGACACGGTGGCCGACGGAGACGTAGAGGGGCTTCACCCCGGTGCGGCTTCGCAGTACGGCGCCGATCACCTCCTCCCCGTCCATGAGCGGCGTCCAGCCGCCCTTCTCCTGCGGCGGCTCGGCGTGGCTGCCGATGAACCGGGTCTTGGCCACACCGATGCTGGGAACATCCAGCAGCACCCCCAGATGGCAGGCAATGCCGAAACGTCGCGGATGTGCCAGGCCCTGGCCATCGCAGAGATAGACATCGGGGTGCACGGTGAGCCCCTCGATGGCGGCCAGGACGGCGGGCAGTTCGCGGAAGGAGAGCAGGCCCGGCACATAGGGGAAGCAGGTCGGCAGCCTGGCCAGGGCCTGGTCCACCGGCTGCAGGTCAGGATAATCCAGCACCACCACCGCCGCGCGGGTGACCCGCCCGCCTGCCTCGAAGCCGACGTCCACCCCGGCCACATGGCGGATCTCCGGCAAGCGATCGACACGCTCCACCCGAGACCGCAAAGCCGTCTGGATGGCCACGGCCTCTCCAGGGGTGACCACCCAGGGATGGGTAGGGGGTTCAATGCGTCTGGCAGTCGACACAGACCAGGGAGATGTCGTCATGCCCCCTTTCACCGCCGAGATGTTTGCGCACGGCAGCGATCACCGCCTCGTGCCGGTCACCGCCCTGTCCCAGGGCGGCGAGCAGACGTGATTCACCAAAGGGCTCGCCCTCGGGACTGCGCGCCTCGACCAGACCGTCGGAACAGAGCATGAGACTGGCCTGGCCGGACTGGATCTGCCAGATGCGGGTATCGGCCTCGAAGCGCTCGGGCGGCAGGATGCCCAGCGGCAGGTGATCGGATTCGAAGCGTCGCACCACCTCGCTCCGCTCGTTCACCTGCCGTCGAGATCGGCCATGGCCATGCCGTGCAGGGCATGAGTGATGACCCATTCCCCGCTGGTCTTCAACACGTGTTGTCCGGGCGTGTCAGTATGGTCGTCAATGCGCTTGGGTGGCGTTGTGGTTGGTGCTTCGCGCATCTCTCTGCCCAGCCTTGCTTCCCCGCCGTGTCGCCCGAATGCGTTCAATCGCGCAGCACGAAGAGCTTGCCGAAATTGGCAATCTCCAACACCTGCCGAACTGTCCCCGTCGGGCCCGACAGGATGATCTGCTTGCCTTTTTCCTCCGCCTTGTCGCGCAGGATGAGGAGCATGCCCAGGGCGGAACTGTCCAGATAATGCACCCGCGCGAGGTTCACCTCCAGGACCCTGACCGAGGGTTCGGTCAGCATGCTGTCACAGGCTCGGCGGAAATCCTTGTGGGCGTTGAAGTCGAACGAGCCGGCCAGGGCAACCACAGTTCTGCCTTCCCGCAGGCTGGTCTGGATCTCCATACACGCTCCTAGCTTGTTCTTGTTGGATGACTGGACTGAGATGATAATGGCAGGAGCCAGATTTTCTTTGAACATCGGGTCCTGGTGCCCACACGCTGCGCGATCAGTCGAACTCCAGCGTGTAGAAGAGATCGACGGTGTTCTCGCGACCGGTCTGCGCCTTGACACTCCATCCCCGCCCCAGGGTGTAGGTGAGCCGCACCAGGGTGCCCAACCCGGCCAGGCCCTGTTCATAACTCAAATAGGCGCGCGTGGACAGCCGTTTGCCCAGCGTGAGCACGGTGTTCTCCAAAGCACCCTGTCCCTTGATGCCCACCTCGTCCAGACCCGTGGCCTGAGCGATCTGGGCCTGCAGCGACACCGACTCGCCGGCCGAGAGCAATGCACCGGCAGCGAGAGAGAGCAACTGCAAGTCGGGGCCGCTGGCCGCGTCGCTGCCACGCCCCAACACCAGCCAGGCGAGTTTTTCGCTGTCTGGCACCTCGGGACGCGAGACCAGGCGCGCCCTCGGCGCCAGGAGCGTGCCGGTGATCGCCACACCCGCCTCCACCGCCTGACCGGTGCGCATGGCCAGGATGTCCAACCCCGGGTTGTCCAGCGGGCCCTGGAAGTCCAGCACACCCCGTTCGATATTCAGGCGCTGGCCATACGCCCGATAACTGCCCTGCGCCACGCGCACGCCGCCGGTGGCGCGGGGGTGGGCACCCGGTGCCGAACGCACACGCAGCCGACCTTCCAGCCGGGCATCCAGACCACGGCCCTCGAGAAGGAAGCGCGGACCCAGGTCGAGCGCCAGATCCATTTCGAGGCCGAGGGGACTGCTCCGGACCGCCTCCGTCTCCCGCCCCAAAACCACCACATCCTCGCTGCGGCTGGGTGCATCGGCCCTGGGCAGCAGGATGCGTGCATGGTCGGCCCGCAGTCTGCCCTGGACCGTGTATACCCTGCCCTGTCCCGTCAGCCGGCCGCTGCCGCTGACGGTCAGCTGCCGCGTGGGCAGGTTCATCGCCCGGAGCGCCTCGGCCTGGGCCTCCACATCCAGGCGCGGCCCCTCTGCAGTCAAGCGGGCACTGCCGCGGGCGGTGAGCCGGCCCTCACCGGCCCGGATATCGAAGCGGGTCAGCCGCAGTTCATCCCCCGCCAGCTCAGCCTGAAGTATGCCCTTGCCCAGATTCAGGCCCAGCTCGGTCCAGTCCAGGCTCAGGCCCTCCCCCACCAGGCTGCCTACCAGCCGGGGTTGCGCCACGCTGCCCTCCAGTTTCATGTCGGCCTGGACGCGACCGTTGACAGCCACGACACCACTCCGATCGACCAGGGGCCCAAGCCAGCTCAGGGTGGGCATATCCAGCCGGGCCTGCCCGGTCAGTGGCGCGTCCCCGCTCAGGCCCCAGCCAGACGGCCGACGGGTCGGCCGGCTGGCGGCCTCGGCACGCACGCTGCCCAGAATGCCGCCGGTCGCCGTGAGCCCTGCACGCAGCCAGCCCTCGGCCGCCCTCAGCTCCAGACGCAGCTTGTCCAGACCCAGCGACGTCTGCGGCGCGGTGGGTACGCCGAGGTCTCCGGTCTCGCGCCACAGGGCGGCCGTCCCGGTCAGCTCGGCGCCGGCGCCGAGGTCCCATTCGCCGCCCAGACGCAGGGTGCTGTCCCAGCCCGCGAGCCTCTCGGCCAGGGCAGGCAGGAGCAGGGGGTCGAACCGCGCGAAGCTGCCCGAAGTCTGCAGCCGGCCGTCGTCCCAGACCAGACTGCGCAGTTGGATACGGGCCGACGCATAGCTCAGATCGGCCGGGCCGAAGGCCAATCGTCTGCTGGCCCAGGACAGGGGCGCGGGGGCATTCAGTCGCAGGCTATGCCGCCCCCGGCCCTCCAGCTCCAGGATTTCTCCCGACCACCCATGGCGCCAAGCGCCTGCCAACCTGGCATGCAGCGCCAGTCCCGGGCCCTGCGCCGAGAACCACAGACGGTGGTCGAGTCGGCTACCCTCGGCCCGCAGCACGGCCGCTTCGATGATACGACCGGGCATGCGCAGTCCGAAGAGGTCGGCCGTGAGATCGAGCCGGCCGTCGAGGCCGCCCTGCACGGCCGCATCCGCCTGCAACCGCGTCAGGCCGTAACCCTCCCCCCAGCGCAGGCCCGCGCCCTCGACGCGCAGGTCGGCCGATCCCGAGTCGAGCCGGCCCCGCAGGCTGCCCCCGGCCTGGAGGTGGCCGGCCAGACCCGCGTGGATACGGTCCAGTCGCCGCGCATCGAGCCGGCCGTCGAGGCGATCCCCCGGCCCGCCGTAGGCCCCCTTGAGGTACAGACGGTTGTCCGCCAGGGCCAGGCTGACGTCCGCCTGCGCGAGACGGCCGGCAGACAGGTGCAAGCGCCCGCCGCCGCTAAGCGGATGGCCGCGCCAGCGGCTGGGCCCCAGCTCGAAGTCGAGCCTGCCAGCCGGCCGGGGTTGCAGTTGCCCCCTCCCCTCGATGCGGAGGTTCAGGCGGGCGGCAGGAAAATCCCCGAAGGCGGACGGATCGAGGGACTCCAATCGGCCGGAGGCGGCGAAGGCATGGGGCGCGGCCAGGCCCAGGCTGCCGGCGATGTCCAGCACCCCCCCCTGGCCGGTGAGCCGCGCCCGGGCGACCTCCAGCCTCTCCCCCCGCCGTGTGGCCTGTAGCAGCAGGGTATAGCGCCGGTAGGCGAGTTGGGCGTCCAGGTCCTGACTGCGGGCATCCGCCTGCAGCCGTATGCGGCCGGCCAGGCGGAGGCTGCGCAGTCGGGTGTGGAGGGTGCGGGGGTCGAGATCGCGCGTCGTCAGATCCAGGCTGAGCTTGCCCTGACGCCAGGCTCCCGTTCCCGCCAGACGCCCGCCCCGGCCCAGCTCCAGAGCGAGATCGTCCACGGCCAGGGCCTGCGCGCTGCCCTGGAAGCGGCCAGATAGCCCGACGAGGGGCAGTCGCCCTCCATCCAGGCCGCCCGCCCGGCCATTGGTCATCTGCAGCCGCCCCTGCACACCTCCCTCGCGATCGGCGGAGAACTCGGCACGTGCCCTCAATTCTGCACTCGGCCAACCCGCCCGCCAGCGGGCGGGATCGATGCCCTCGGCCTCCAGGACGGCCGTCTGCAGGGGGAGTGGATCGAAGGGCATGACCACGGCCCGCAGATCCAGGCGCTGGGGCAGGGCCGAGGTCAGGGTGAGCTGCAGGCGGGTGAGACTGCCCGCGGCCTCTGCAGTGATCTCCCGGTGCCCAGGCTGCACCAAGCGCAGCCGAGCGCGCAGGGCATAGGGCTTGGATTCTTCCAATTCCAGCTCGCCGCTACCCTCGCCCCAGGCACTGGTCAAGGCCATGAGCCGCAGCCGGTAACGTCGGGCCGGATTATCCAGACTCAGGCGCACGGTCGAGAACGCCAGACTCAGCCCGGCGGACTCCACCAGCAGCCGCTCCACGCCGATCTCCGGGGCGGTCAGGGTCAGAGGCAGGCGCAGGCTCGCGGGTGGTTCAGGCGGCTTCTCGCTGGGCCGGGTCTGCCGCACCACCAGGCTGTCGGCCATCAGCCGTGTCACCTCCATGCGTCGCCGCAGCAGACCCAGTGGTCGCCAGTCCAGTTCCAGGCCGGTGACCTCGATGCTTTCGGATTCGGTCTCCACCACCAGCCGATCCATGCGCAGGGGGCCATAGAGGGAGCCGGTAACCATCTCCATACGGACGCGCTCGCCGGACGCCCTCTCCAGCGTGGCGGCCGCCAGGCGCAGGGCCCACGGGCTGCCGGCCAGCCAGACGAGACCGACGAGCATCAGGACTATGCCGCCGAGTATCCAGGCGGTCCGCCGCATGCCTCAGAAACCCAGGCTGACGGAGAAATGCAGCCGCACCCCGCCGGCTGCCTCGCCGTGTGCGGCATCCAGGTTCAGCGGCCCGACCGGACTCTTCCAGCGCAGCCCCAGACCATAACCCCGCTTCAGGTCCAAGTCACCGGGGGCATCCGCCGCATCGCCGGCATCCATGAACAGGGCCAACCCCCACCTGGGCTGGAACCAGTGCACGTACTCGGCACTCGCGACGGTGAGGTAACGCCCGCCGACCACGGCGCCGCCCTTGGACACCCCCAGGGTCTGATAGCCATAACCGCGCACGGACTGATCGCCGCCGGTACGGAAGAGCAGATCGTTGGGGATACCCTCCCGGCTCTCCGCCCAGATCGCCCCCAGCTCGGCGCGCAGGATCAGACTGCCCTGGCTGCCGACCGGCCTGAACCATGCGACCCGGCCATGGCCGCGCAGGAAATCGCGGTCGGAGAGCAGGGCGCGGGCGCCGCCGCCCAGCTGCAGGCTGAGCAGGTAACCGCTGCCGGGAAAGAGCAGGTCGTCGACCTCGCGCAGGAGCCAGGTATGACTGCCGGTGAGGGCCTGCAGCTTGGTCGTGGCCGTGCCCCCCGCCTCCTGGCGCTCGCGCGTGAAGTCCAGCGCCAGCACCGTCTCGTGCCGGCCGCGCTGTCGGGCACGCTGGGCGCCAAGCGTATAAGTGCGGGTGATCAGGTTGGCGATGTCTGTGCGCTCCAGCCGGCCGTTGAGACTATCCCTGTAGCCGCGGGCCGACTGGGGCAATTCCAGCCGACCGGCCAGGCTCTGACGTCGGGCGTCCCCCACCAGGGATGCGGAAAATCGCCAGGCGCGGTCGAACAGATCGATGTCGCGGTATTCCAGGCTGGCGCGCGGACCGGCATCGGTGCTCATGCCCAGCCCCAGGCCCAGCCGCTTGGAACGCCGTTCCTGCAACGTCACCCGCACCGGGATGCGGCCATCGCGCGCGCTGTCGGGATCGGCGCTGACCACGGCGGTGGCAAAGTAAGGACTGTTGCGCAAGCGGGCTTGAAAATCGAGCAGCCTGGCCTGGGCATACGGCTCACCCGGCCGGGTCGGATTGAGACGCTCGACGACATGACGGGGGTAGCGCGTCAGTCCTACCACTTCCAGTTCGCCGAACTGATAGGCCGGTCCGCTGTCGAGCGTCAGTTCCAACCACACCTTCCCGGCTGCCGGATCGACCGTGGCCCTGCTTGCAGCGACACGCGCGCCGGGATAGCGGTCGGCGAGCAGGGTAATGAGAGCGCCGCGTTTGGCCGCCTCCCACGCTGCATGCCGAAAGCGCGCACCGGACTTCTGGGGCCAGGCCGCGTCGAGCGCCGTCATGACCCGTTGCCGCTCCGCCGGGTCCTCCAGCACCGCCCCCTGCAGTACCAGGCTGTACTCCGCCACCCGTGTCGGCTCTCCCGGCTTCACCGTCAGCCGGAAGCGGGGCGGGACCTGACTGTCGTCCAGTTCGACGCCCAGGTCGGCGGCGTAATGACCCTCCGTCTCCAGCAACGCCCTGACCTCCCCCGGCAAGGTGCGCGCCAAATGCTGCAATTGGTCCTCACCCAGGGACGCATCGTCACGCCGACGGTAGAGGTCCAGGTTCTCCTCCAGCAACCGACGCAGATCCTCGGGGACCTCCAGTTCGACCTGGTAAGCGGCGCCCAGAACCGGTGAGGTGAGTGCCCAACACAGTCCCCCGATGACCACACCACGTAATAGCCGCCTTGCCAGGCGTCTCAGGTCGATCAATCCGCTCGCCGACACGCCCCAAGAACGCCCTGCCCCACAGCTTGGCGGCCTTTCCCGAATCCGACACACAGTCAACCCTTGATGCACACCTTGGGTCGAAGAAAGGCCACCCTGCGGGCCAGACCTGCCCGTTCCGTGGCCTCCGCCACCAGATCCACGTCCTTGTATGCCCCTGGCGCCTCTTCCGCAGCCCCGCGCAGGGACTTGGTGCGAATCAGGATGCCACGGTCCCTGAGCTCGTCGATGAGCTCGCGTCCACGCCAGTGCTTGAGCGCCTGTTTGCGGCTCATCGCCCGGCCGGCGCCGTGGCTGGCCGAGGACCAGGCCTTCTGCTCGCTCTCGGTCGTACCAGCCAAGACATAAGAGCCGGTGCCCATGCTGCCGCCGATGATCACGGGCTGCCCCACCGCCCGGTATTCCGCTGGGATGGCTGGATGTCCCGGCCCCAGCGCACGGGTCGCACCCTTGCGGTGCACGTAGAGATGCCGTTCACGACCCTCCCATGTGTGCTTTTCGAGCTTGCAGGTATTGTGCGACACGTCGTACAGGGTGGTAAGCCAGGCACCGGGGATCACCTGGGCAAAACTCTGCCGCGTCAAATGGGTGAGGATCTGCCGGTTGGCCAGGGCTACGTTGATGGCGGCGTTCATCGCTCCCAGGTATTCCTGGCCCTCGGGCGATTGGATCGGCGCGCAGGCAAGTTCCCTGTCCGGTAGATGGATGCCCAGCCGGCTGGCCGCCTTGGCCAGACTCACCAGGTAATCGGTGCCGATTTGATGGCCCAGGCCGCGCGATCCGCAGTGAATGGACACCACGATCTGCCCCTCGTGCAGCCCAAAGGCGCGCGCCGCCTCGGGGTCGTGGATGCGCTCCACGACCTGCACCTCCAGGTAGTGGTTGCCCGAACCCAAGGTGCCCATCTCGCCGCGCTGGCGCTTCTTGGCCAGCTCCGAGACATTGCCGGGTACCGCCCCTGCCATGCGCCCATGTTCCTCGATGAAATCGAGGTCGGCCTGTGTGCCATAACCGTGCTTGACCGCCCATTGCGCCCCCTCCAGCATGATCTGGTCGAGCTCGTGGGTGGAGAGCTTGAGATTGCCC
>CALHRD010000013.1 GCA_938038385.1 uncultured Burkholderiales bacterium | reverse complement strand
GCCCTCCACCTGCTGGCGTGAGCCGGGCTTGCCGGTGGCCGGGTCGGTGCCGGTGCAGAAGAAGACCACCCGCCCCGGCTTGAGCGTCCGGATGGCGGTGACGATGGGCTGGTGCGAGCCGCCGACGGTGCAGGCGAGGGTGGTTTTGTTCAGCACGATTGGTAACCTGGGAGGTCACGCGCACCGTTGCATGGTGCACCTTGCGGAGGCGCGGGGTACTTGGTCAGGAAAAAGGCGGTCATGATGCGCCGATCAGTTGACCTGCCCATGCCAGGACCGCGTTCAGCCTGTCCAGGGTAGCCAAACGGTCCAAACCGGCCGGCTGCACCAGTCCGTAACGCATTTCCACAGCGTAGGGATTGAGTTCGTCCAGCAAGTCTGCATGGGGCGGGGCGGGTAGTCCCGCGTCTGCCAGCAGATCAAGCAATTCGGCAATGTCGTGCGTGCGCCGATGCACCATGCCGGCATGGGAGAGCACTGCCTTGAGCGCCTTCTCTACCGCCTGTTGGGCGTGGAAACCGAGCAAGGCATCGCCAATCTCCGGGTCATCGATCAACTTTCGATACGCCAACACATCTTGCCTGGCCAGTCCGAGCAGGATCGCCGCCACAGCGTCTTCAGCCATAGACCACCTTGCCTTCATGCAGTGCCGCATACAGGGCACTGCCTGGCTGATCTCCCCATCGCGCCACGTCCTCGGTGGAATAGACCAGCACATCGACGGGGATGCGCAGGGGGCGCAGTGCCCGGCGCAGCCGCACCATCTCCCTGGCGCGGTCCGGCACATGGGCTTCGATGACCAGCAGGTCGAGATCGGACTCTTCACTGGCATCGCCACGCGCATGGGAGCCGAACAGGATGATGCGCTCGGGTTTTGCGGCCTCGATCAGGGTTTGAAGGGCGGTCTGGAGGTTGGCTCTCATGGTGCAGGCGATGTGGATATGAGAGAGGTAAGGTCGATTCTGGTCTGGATGTGCAAAAAATGCACATGACTCTTCAGGTGGGCAATCACGGGATTCATCCCAGCCCCAGTAAAACAAAGAGGTTGCCTTGCTGGCTCACGCGCACGGCTACGTTCCTGAGTTCCTTGTCTTTCTTCAGCTTGTTCGCGCGTTCCCCCAGGGCGGCACGCAGCGCATCCGCACCACCACCTTTGAGACCAGCGGTGGTTTTGCCTTCAAAGGCGGCCTTGATTTCGCCTGTGCCGGGGTTGAAAGTGAGCTTGGCGGCGGGCCAGACGGCCTCACTTGCGGCGGCGGGGGCGGTTTGTCTGGCCGAAGCGGTTGAGGTCGATTTTCCGGTTGGGCGATCTTGGGCAATGGCCGGAGCTTCTTTGCCGTCCATTGCGCCATAGCCCACGGCGGTCTTGGCGCCGAAGCCCAGCCAGTCGAAGGCGTGTTTGAAGATGCGCCGAAGCATCGGCTGCCAGGTCGTGCGCAACGGTTCGGGAAGCCGGCTGCCTGCGCAAACGACGTGGAAATCGAAGGCGGACCGGGCGGGCACGGCCAGGAACGGGATAGGTATGGGGGATTCGGCGTCATGTGGGGGGTGGCCATCCATGTAATAGCCGGCGTGGTGCGGGGTCATGATTTCCACCACCAGCCGGTCACCCGCGGGCGCGGGGAAGACGTCCCAGCAGTCCAGGGCGCCGCGATAGGCCAGGGATTGGCGGAAGGCCTGGTCCTCAAGCAGGCGGGTGAGAAAGGCTGAGCGGCGGCCTTCGCCGCTATCGAGGAAGTAGGCGCGGATTTTCTCGTCGGTGACCAAGGTGGCGATGAATGTGCGTAGATCGTCGCGGGCTGCAAGCGCGGGCAAGGCCGCCTCAAACGCGCGGCCATGATGCGTGTCGCGTTCCCAGACCGCCCCTGCCGCTCCTTCAAAGCCAAACAGCCACCAGACGTCCAGCAGGGTAGGAGCGGCTTCAGCCGCGATGTCGTATTCCTCCGGAAACAGCGCCAGTTCCTCCGCCGCCCGCCGCAGCACCCCCTTGACGCCGCTGCCGGCCAGATAGGGCAGACCGTAGGGGTTGAGAAAGGCGAAGCCGTTTTCGATGGGGTGTTCGTTGCCAAGCCCGGTAGCGAAGGGGGCGGTGGAGGTGGCGGGGATCTGGAGACCGTCGGCGCCATAGGTGGCGATCAGGGCTTGCTGGCGTTGACGCAGGCCGGCGAGCATGGCTTTGGCGGATTTGCCGAGGGGGCAAACCTCGTCCAGAGACGCCTTCTTTTCAGCGTCGAATTGCTTGCGGATTCGGTCCCGCTCCCTTTTGTCGGGGTGCTTGATATCAGGCAAGCGGGCATCTTTGTAGGCCGTAAAGCACCCAGCCTCCCAATGGACGAAATACATCTGAAAACGATGGCCAGGTGCGGCATCCTCAAACTGTGCAGGCACAAAGGAAGGAATTGCGGCGGTGCGTTCTGGAATCATGTCCGTTCCTTTGTATCCACTGCATCAACAAACTGGCGTATCCATTTGAGGATTTCCAGGGCTTCGTCGGTGTTGCGTAGATAGTCATGGGACGGCACTTGCTGCAACGTGGCCATGAACTGAGGGAATAACTGGAGGCCCTGGCCAGGATTGAGTTTCTGGCTCGCCAATCGGAGTGAAAG